>JAHZLH010000044.1 GCA_022599915.1 Actinomycetes bacterium | reverse complement strand
AGCCCTCCGCGTCTCGAATACGCACCGTGGGGCGCACTTCAATCTTGCCGCCGTGGTGAAGCGGAAAGGCGGGATCAGAAGATCGTTCATGATCCGCTGTCGGAAAGTCGGACGACACACATCCCCTCTCGCACGCAGGTGGGTCCGGCAAACAGCTGGAGTAACTGGCCGGACGCATGAAATTGCCGCCTTAATCCTCGCATATCACCGTCCACGTGCCGAATCCGCTGCCTTGAAAACGGTCTGATCGGCCCGCCCGCTAGCTCGCGACCACCGATCGCCGCAGGGGGTAGTAGCGCAGTAGAACTCGACCCACCACTAATTCTGGCGGAATCGGTCCGAACGTTCGACTATCAGTCGAGGCGGTTGGGTTGTCCCCTGCTACCCACCAACCGGAAAACTCGCGGCGGATGACTCGTTTGATCAATATCCGGCGGGTCTCGCGGGGATCCCGCACCGCGGCCACAGCACCAGGTTGTAGTCGCTCGCTGCGAAGCACCAACACCCAATCCCCGTCGCGATAGCTCGGATTCATGGAATCTCCGGCCAAAACCGCGGTAAAAAGTGGCCACTTGATTCGGCGGAGGTATCGCGGGCCCATGCCAGTGAGGGTAGGGTCAACGAGAGATATTGTGAACCCGGTTTTTCGGCCAGCCCGGCCATTGCGGAAAGGACCATGATGTTGCTAAACATCTTCGCCCCAAAGAAGACCCTGCACGCCCACTGCGATCTCCCCTGCGGCGTCTACGATCCGGCACAGGCCAAGATCGAGGCCCAGTCGGTCAAAGCATGTATGGAAAAGCACAACGCTTCTGATGACGCCGACTTCCGCGCTCGGGCGATCAGCATCAAGGAGGACCGCTCCAACCTGGTGAAAGAGCACCTGTGGATCCTGTGGACTGATTACTTCAAGCCGCCGCACTTCGAGGCACACCCAGAACTCAACACGCTCTTCAATGAGGCAACCAAGCTCGCTGGTGCTGGCGGTACCAAAGGAACCACCGATGTCGCCATCGCCGATGATCTGCTCGCCAAGATTGACCAGATCTCCGATATCTTCTGGGAGACCAAGAAAGCGTAGCTAGTGGCACAGCAATCACACGGGCCAGTCGTCCTGCATATACCCGCGGCGAGCGCCTACCTTGCGCTGACTCGGGCCACGACAGCGGCTGTTTGTGCCCGGCTCGACTTTCCCGTCGATCTGCTAGAAGACGCTGCGCTGGCAGTCGATGAAGCGGCCTCACTTCTGCTGCAAGACGCTGTCACGGAATCCGAACTGGTATGCCGTTGGACACCTGCGGGCGACAACTTGATCATCCAGGTCTCGTCACAGAGCAGTTCTGGGCGGACCCCCAGAGAAACCACTTTCGCATGGACGGTCTTGACCGCCTTGGTCGACGAGGTGACAGCTGAGCTTGCTGAGGGCCGAGTGACGCTGTCGCTGACAGTGAGCAAGGTAGGGGCAATCGCATCGTGAGCTCCACCAAGCGATGGACCGACGCGGACCGCGAGCATGAGCACGAGTTACTGGCTCGGATGGCGGAACTAGATTCCAGCGATCCTGAGTATCGGCGGGTCCGCGATGAACTCGTCACGATGAACCTGCCGCTAGTGGAATATTTGGCTCGCCGTTTCCGAGATCGGGGCGAGCCGCTGGATGATCTCGTCCAGGTGGGCACTGTAGGGCTGATCAATGCGGTTGATCGATTCGATCCCACCCGCGGCGTTGAGTTGTCCACCTTCGCCACGCCCACCATCGTCGGCGAGATCAAGCGGCATTTTCGGGATCGGGGTTGGGCGATTCGGGTACCACGTCGTCTGCAGGAGCTGCGCATCACCATCGGTCGCGCGACCGCTGATCTGTCTCAGGAACTCGGGCGATCGCCCACCGTCGCTGAGATAGCAGAACGACTGGATGTGTCACAGGACGAAGTATTGGAGGGCTTGGATTCCGCCCAGGCCTATGCCACCGCTTCCCTCGACGGCGGCGCTGGCGACAACGACGATGATCAACACCCTGGATCGCTCCAAGACGTTCTGGGTTCGGTGGATACCGCCATTGCGGGCGTTGACAATCGAGAAACGCTCAAGCCGCTACTAGCCGCACTACCGGAGCGAGAACAGGCCATCTTGATGATGCGGTTCTTCCAGAACAAGACCCAAGCCGACATTGCAGCTGAACTTGGGATTTCGCAGATGCATGTTTCCCGCTTGCTCAACCGGACGCTGGCCAGGCTGCGCGCCGAGATGGGGAACGACTACTAGCCGTTCTCAGACAACTATTCGCAGCGCTCGCGGCACCGAGCGGATGCACAGTTCGGTCATCTCACCAAGACCTTCGCCATCGAGTTGAACCGCAGTGGGTCGATCCGCGACGAGACTCAGGTCCCCAAGATCACGTCCCACATACAGCCCATTGGCAGAACCGGCACTGCTGCCCATGAGTAGTCGTCGAGTCCATCGCAACGACGGAATCACTCGGAGATCGCGGATGGCAAAGACGTCCAGATTACGGTCAAAACTGGCTTCTGGATTGGGATTCACCGGCAGCCCCCCGAAAAAGGTCCAAGGGGCGGCGTTTTGCACGATGGCCAAAAAGACATGATCCATGTCTTCCTCGCCTTCGCGCTGAATCGTGATCGCTGGTTCTTTGCGATCCGTGCGAGAAAAGTACTCCCGCAGGGTTGTCATGAAGTATCGAGTGGGACTAGCCCGTTTCCCCCGCCCTCGCGCCTCTTCCATACTCGCGATTATCTCGGCGTCCAAGCCCATGCCAACATTCATGGTGAACCAACGATCATTGGCAGTCGCGGCGCTGATCGTACGGAATCGTTCGTCTTCGATTCCGGCGATCAATACGCCGGTGGCCTCCACCGGATCGCGGGGCAGTCCTGTTGAGCGGGCCAGCACGTTGGCTGAACCACCCGGAACGGTGGCCAACACAGGCACCTGCGGTCCCGGCCCGTCAGCCAGGATGCCGTTGACGACCTCGTTGATTGTGCCGTCACCACCCAACGTCACTACGACATCCAGCTTGTCGCGCAGCGCTCGTTCGCCAAGTTCCTTCGCGTGTCCGCGGTGGTCAGTAATGGCCACGTCGAGATCTACCGTGGCAGCCAACGCATGGATGATCACTTCCCGGACTCGATCGTTGGTCGTCGTCGCCTTGGGATTGACTACTAGGAGTCCGCGCATGCACTGACCCTATCCGCCCGTAGCCTAGGACCGTGGCAACAGTCTCGGGATTGACGACAAACCGGATCACAGCAATCACTGCCGCGATACAAGCAGCGTTCTTGTTGGGGTACGCCATCACGATCGCAGTGCTGGCGGTAACTCGTGGTGCCGAGGGTCCGGAAGCGGTGGCCTCAAGTACTGGAGTCGTGGCAGAGATCATCACCTTCGCCCTGTTGGGGGCTGGCATCGTTGTCGTTGCGATCGGCCGCTGGCGGGGAGCCTCGTGGAGCTCTGTACCTTTTGTCGTTATCCAAGGACTAGCGCTGGCGGCTGCGCTGCCGGTGCTCTTCGGCTCATCTGCTACCGAGCCTCGGCTGGCCGCTCTTGTGGCGTGCTTGTCCGCCGTTGTTGGGCTGCTGGCTCTCATCGCCGGCCGGAGCGCACCTGACACCAGCTCACCGCCAGACGCTCAGCCCGGGGTTGATCGCTAACAAGCGACTGGACAACCCCACCGACGGAATCTGGGTTTTCTGCGGGAAAACGGACGCAATGCGCCACAAAGAGCACGCAGAGCGAGGTAGGTGTGACGAACGCGACACTCATCTGGGCGAACCACCAGACCTAGGCCCTTGTGGCGACCGGCGTCTCCTGACAACCTTAAGGCACTGGAAGTAAGCCCCAGTAGATGGGCCGGGTTCCGGCTTCTGAGCGTATCTCACCGTAGATATCTGCTTGGCAGCGCCCTGCCCACTGCAACGTCAGCAGCCGCTTGTGCGGCAGAGGAGGCCTCATGGACTGGCGCCACGTATCGGCATGTCGGGATGAAGAGCCCGAGCTGTTTTTCCCGATTGGGAACACCGGTCCCGCGCTCGCTCAGATCGAGATTGCAAAGCAGGTGTGTCAGGACTGCAAGGTGCAGGAAGTCTGCCTCAACTGGGCGATCGAGACCGGCCAAGATGCTGGTGTCTGGGGTGGCATGTCCGAAGACGAGCGTCGCTCGTTGAAGCGGCGTCGCGCCCGCGCTCGCGCCAAGCTGGCCTAGTTACTGGCTACAACGCCAGCGGGCACACCACTTTTACCCGCGTCGTTGCGACCCGACTATCACTATCCAACTCCGCTGTGAGCGGCCGCGGCCAAGGTGTCTCGCCAGCGCTGCTGATCTCGAGTTCACCTCGCAACTGATCCATCACTAGGGTCCGAACGATTTCCAGACCCAGCCCCTGTGCCTGCGCGGGATCAAACCCAACGCCATCGTCCAATATGGTCAGCCCGACTACGCGATCCAAGCGGCGATACTCCACCCAGATCCGTTCAGCGCCGCTATGCTCCATCGCGTTGAGGAGCAACTCCGACAGCACCATGGCCAACGGCGTGGCGAGTTCCGACGGCAGTACGCCAGCAGAACCTGAGACGGCTATCCGCGGCATCGGCTGATTGTTGGCTGCGGCTACATCTCGGGCCATAGTCAGAATCTGCGGGGAAATCTCATCGAAATCGACCTGTTCTCCCGGGCTGTGCGCCAGCGACTCATGAACCAACGCGATTGTGGTCACCCGAGTCATGGCATCTGAGAGTGCCGCCCGTGCGCTACCGGGAGGCAAGCGACGGGCCTGCAGCCGCAGCAGCGCGCCGACGGTTTGCAGGTTGTTCTTGACCCGGTGGTGGATTTCTCGGATTGTGGCGTCTTTTGACAGCAGTGCCTGTTCTTGACGGCGCAGTTCCGTGATGTCACGCAGCAGCACCACTGCCCCGCCACCAGATCCAGCTCCTCCCAGGGGTACCGAACGCAGTGAGGCGGTGGCGACGGACGTGGCCAACTCTGCTGCGCCGACCTCTTCCCCGCGCGATATCCGCCGAACGGTTCGTGCCATCGGTCCATAGTTTCGACCTAACCGGCCGAGTAACTCCGCAAACGAGGCCCCCTGCAGTTGCTCCGAGACCCCTAGCCGCCGCAAACAGGTTCGGGCATTGGGGCTGGCGTAGCCCACTCGTCCGGCAGCGTCGAGCCGGACAATTCCATCGCCCACCCGCGGAGCCGCCGCGCTCATGGACTCACTATTCGGCTGGGGAAAACTCCCGGCCGCCACTCTTTCCAAGAGCGCATCGCAAGCCGCCAGATAGTTGCGTTCCATCTCGCCGATCTGCTGCTGCTCGATGCCCGAGTACTGGGCTAACACCGCAATCCTGCTGTTGCTGAATGGCACTGGAATCGTGGCAATGGCACCAACTTCCGTTGCGTGATCTAGTTGTGCCGGCGGACTGCAGACAACTGGTGCCCCGGACTGCAACGCTTGCTCAAGCGGGGCTGCTCGGGATCGTGGCACGAACAGCCCCACCGGATCCTCAGCCAGCATTGTGGGAGCGGTTGTCGGCCGAACATGAGCGATGGCGATCCAGCCGGCTCCGTCCCAGGTCCGCACGAAGAGCACAAAGTCAGCGAACCCCAGATCTGCCAGCAGCGACCATTCTCCGATCAGCAGTCGCAGTCGCTCTGTCGCCGCCGTACCGAGTTCGGTACGGGAGCGAACGATGCTCTCCCAGGTAGCCACAATCCGAGAATAAGGCCATCGGCGGTCTGCTAGAACCTTGCCGAGATAGCTGCCACGAGTCGAGCTAGTGCAGCAGGTGACTGCTGCAGAAACAACGACGGCTCGATCAGTTCGATCTCAGCGATGAGAGGTTCATCCGCTGAGTCGCGGATGAGGTCCACTCGCCCGTAGAGCAACTCGTGGGCTACGGTTGCTAACGCCTGCTCAGCTACCCGAAGTTCATCCGAGGACATAGTGAGCGCATCAGACACCGACTCCTCGGCGTCTCCTAGTCGAGGATTCTTTCGGACCGCATGAGTGAACTCACCAGCAATCCAGATAAGACAGCGCTCGCCGTACTGAGCCACCGATGGCAGATATGGCTGAACCAGCAGCTCTCGTTGGGCTATCGCGCGCGACCAAAACTGTTCACCAGCCGCCGCCGTCGCCACATCAAATCTTTCGGTCAGGTACGAACCCGCACCAACCGCAGGCTTGACCACCACATCATCCCAACCCTGTTCTGCCATCACCGCCGCCAAACTCACATCAGCACCTTTCGGCCAATAGCTCGTCGGCACGACCGGCAGACCACGATCAGCTAGCTCGATCAGGTAGCGCTTATGGCTATTCGCCAGCACCACTTCCGCAGGATTCAGTAACTGCGTCAGCTTCGATGTGTGTCGGATCCAATCGAGGAAGGCCGGCAGATCCTGAATGTAATTCCATGTGGAGCGGAGGACAGCCAGTTGAAAATCCGCCCAGCGGACGTTGGGATCATCCCAGGCAACTAATTTCGCGTCGACGCCAGCGGACGCAAGGGCTGCCAGCAATAGGTCCTGATCGGGATCAGGCTCTGGCAGGCTGACACAGGTGACGATCGCGACTGAGCCGGCAGACATACCAATTAGGCTGACACAGTAAACCACCGATTCGCGACTCACTGCAGTCTTATGCCATCCCCCTAGTAACGTCGGATCATGGCAGAGCAGCGCGATTCAGCGGTTCCTTCCGAAATTAGTGGACATGGCGGCAGCCACGCCGTCTCGGCAGCGGTCGCTGCCGGTCAGCAAGTGATGTGGACGCTCTCCGGTGCCCATGTGTTCCCGCTCTACGACGCAGCAGTGGGCGGCCGGGACCAGATCTTGACGGGAGGCGCTGGACCGATGCGGTTGCTGGACGTACGGAATGAGGCCACCGCCGCCTTCGCAGCCGAAGCGACCGGAAAGCTCACCCGTACGCCAGGGCTAGCCGTCGTTACTGCTGGCCCCGGCGTCACGAATACCGTCAGCGCCATCACCGGGGCCTGGTTCAACGGTTCCCCCATGGTGGTTGTGGGTGGTCGGGCACCCGGGAACCGCTGGGGAAGTGGAGCGCTGCAGGAACTCGATCATCCACCTATCTTGGACACGGTCACCAAACGCGCTGCCACCATCGTCGAACCCACCCTCATTGGCCAAGCGGTCACGGAGGCCTTTCAGTTGGCCAATAGCCCCCATCGCGGACCCGTGTTTCTGGACATCCCGATGGATGCGCTCTTCACAGAGAGCACTGCGTCGGTGACAACGATCGACAGCCCCCGGCAAGCCACCGATGATGAGCAGGCGAGTCGGATTGCAGCGCTGCTTGCCAGCGCTGCACGACCGGTACTGATCCTCGGCTCTGATGTCTGGATGGGTAGGGCGGATAACACCGCCCGCGACTTTGCCACCGAATTAGATCTTCCCGTGATCGCCAACGGCATGGGGCGCGGAATTCTGCCACCAGATCATCCGGGACTGGTCACTAGAGCTCGTAGCACTGCCTTGGCCGAAGCAGATCTCGTCGTTGTCGTAGGTGCCCCGTTGGATTTCCGGCTCGGGTTCGGGTCGTTTGGTGGTCGTGCCGGCAATCCACCTGCCGAGGTTGTCCATATCGTGGATGCCCCCAGCCAAATTGCTCAGCACGTCGATCTTGTGGCTTCGGCTGCCGGCCCCATCGAACCGACGCTTGCGAGTATCCGAAGCCATTTCTCAGGTCAGATCGAAGCCCGGCATCCCTGGCGCACCCGACTCCGAGAGCAGCACCTCGCCGCAATCGCTGCCGATGCCGCCCTACTCGCCAGTGATGCTGATCCCATTCACCCGGCCCGGATCTACGGCGAACTCATACCGCGGCTGACCGATGACACCATTGTCATCGGAGATGGCGGCGACTTCGTCTCGTTCGCGGGCAGATTCCTCCAACCAGCCCAACCCGGCAACTGGTTGGATCCGGGACCCTACGGCTGTCTAGGGACGGGCTTGGGTTACGCCATGGCTGCCCGAGTAACCCGACCGAACAGTCCCGTCATCCTGCTGATGGGTGATGGCGCTGCGGGGTTCTCGCTCCCCGATGTCGATACATTGGTTCGTCACAACCTCCCGGTGGTCATGGTGGTAGGAAACAACAGCGCATGGGGGCTAGAGAAACATCCGATGCAGTTCTTGTACGGATACGACGTGGCTGCCGATTTACAGCCCACACGCTACGACGATGTGGTTAAAGCCCTCGGCGGCGCAGGTGAGACTGTTTCAGATCCCCGGCAGATTGGCCCGGCATTGGATCGAGCATTGGCCGCGAATGTGCCCTACTTGGTGAATGTGCTCACGGATCCAGGCGTTGCCTACCCACGCAGCACCACCGGGGTGTGACCGGTCGAGGTAACTAGTCTGCAGCAGCCGGAGTGAATCGCTCGCGAGCCACGACGACGCGCGTAATGGTGCCAGCCAGCACAACGTCTCCTCGATCGTTAACCAGTTCAACGGCGAAGACCACTCGTCGCCCCGAAATTCTAGAAACTCTGGCTGTCGCCGAGACGACACTCCCCACTTCGCTAGGCAACAAATGCTCAACCTGTACCGCCGTACCCACTGTGGTGTCATCTGACGGCAGGAACTCGCTCACCGCCGCACAAGTGGCTGCTTCCGCCCAAGCGATGGCTCGCGGGGTGGCAAGCACCTCGACGTCCCCGCTACCCAGCGCTACCGCAGTGTCAGAGTCAGATACTCGGAAAAGCAACTGCGCAGTCGCATCTGCTGGGTTCGGCAACTCCACTTCGGCCCGCCCGCGTCACTGCACCAGGCCGAGCCGGCGCAACTCCACAATGAGGTCGTGGGGGTTGGTCGACGACGCCAGCGCCGAGTCCAAGGTGATGTGCCCATCGGAAAACAGCCGGGTGAGGTGCTGATCGAAGGTCTGCATACCGTAGTAGCCGCCTTCGGCCACCAGTTGACCAATGGTGGAGGTCTTGTCGGAGTCAGCGATCGCCTCAGCCACTCGCCCGGTATTCACGCAGATCTCCATGGCGACCGCTCGCCCACTGCCCGCAGATTTGGGCACTAGCCGCTGACATAAAATCCCGCGCAGGGCACCAGACAGGCTGAGCCGAACCTGCGTTTGCTCGTGGGGTGGGAAGAAATCGATGATGCGGGTGATGGTCTCTTCCGCATCCACCGTGTGGAGCGTCGACATCACGAAGTGACCAGTCTCAGCAGCCGAAATCGCAGCCCGCACTGTCTCTTGATCACGCATCTCACCGACCAAAATCACGTCGGGGTCTTGCCGCATCGCCGCTCGCATGGCGGTGGAGAAATCTTCGGTATCTACGTGGACCTCGCGCTGATTCACCATCGCGACCTTGTCCTCATGCACAACCTCGATCGGGTCCTCGATGGTGACGATATGTACTTCCCGATTCTGGTTGATGTAGTCGACCATGCCCGACAAGGTGGTGGTCTTACCCGAACCGGTCGGACCCGTCACCAGCACTAGGCCTCGGGGTTCGAGGGCCAACGGCGCTACTGCCTCGGGCAGATCCAGAGCCGTCAGGGGAATCGCGCCCTCAGACACCGCTCGAAAGACCAGCCCCGCGGTGCCTCGCTGCCGGAACGCGTTCACGCGGAACCGACCAACGCCCTCCATCGCATAGGCGAAGTCAGCTTCATTGGTGTTATCGAACGAGGCAACCAGATCGCTTCGCAACACCTCATGAACCATGTGCTGGGTGTCCTTAGCATTGAGCACATCGGCTTCTAGTCGACGCAATCGGCCATCTACCCGAATCCGTGGTGGCGAGCCAACCTTGCAATGCAGATCTGAGCCGCCGGACTCAACCAGGGCTCGCAGGAACGGCAACACCGAGATGGGGGCTCGATTAGGGTCTGATTGATCTGGCTTTTTCTGCCACTCCGGCGGTAACTCTGCGGGAGCTGGTGCTGCCGCAGGTGGCTCCGCTGCCGGTGCCGCCGGTGCTGCCGGCGCCGGTGACGGCGCCGGAGGCGGGTCTCCTGCTACTGGCGGCAGGTCAGCCGCGGGCTGCGTCACGTCGAACCCTTTCTCTTCTCGTGTCTGCTGGGTGGGCTCGCTGATACGATCTCACCGCCGGGCTTCCCGCGGCAATTCGCGACCGCAGGAAGTCCTCCCTCACTATGTATCGCATACTTGGGGGGTATACCTGAGTCCTACCGCAGATATTTTTGGGAGAAACATGAGCAAACGAGCCCGTAAGCGCCGTTCCCGCAAGAAGAACAAGGCCAACGGCGGCAAGCGTCCCAACGCCTGATCCATCGAAATCGTGGGCTGGCCGGGTGAGGTCAGCCCACTCCCCGACTAGCGTTCCGGGTCGACAATCCGCCGATTCACTTCCACGGTTGTTTCGGCGTAATACTGCCCTGGTGCCGTCATCGAGGTTCCGGTGACCCGGATTTCCGTGATTTGCTGCAAGATGCGACGGCGCAACGACTCTGGCGCATCCGTGCAGCCGCAAGAACGCGCAATCAGTTCTTGTACTGACTTTTCGAGGCCAAACTGTCGCAGGCAGGACGAGCAATCGTCGAGATGCGATCGGATCTGCTCGGCCCGGCCGGCATCTATCTCAGCGTGCAGGTACTCGTAAACAGCATCAAGCACTTCGGCGCAGTCGGCATCGTCAGCGCAACTCATGTGTCCACCTCCGTTGACGTAGCCACCAAACCCCGATCAGCCGCGTACTCACCCAACAGTTCTCGCAACTGCCTGCGGCCGCGATGTAGGCGAGACATTACAGTGCCGACGGGAGTGTCCATGATCTCTGCGATTTCCTTGTAGGCAAAGCCCTCGACGTCGGCCAGATATACCGCCAATCGGAAATCCTCCGGCAGCGCGAGCATCGCGTCGATGATGTCGGAATCGGTAAGGCGTGCCATTGCCTCTTCCTCCGCACCCCGCAGCCCTTCCGTCGGGGTGTGATTGGAGGGCACTTGCCAGTCTTCGACGTCGCCGCCCCCCACCGACTGCGGACGACGCTGTTTCTGTCGATAGATGTTGATGTACTGATTCGTCAGGATCCGGAACAACCAGGCTTTGAGGTTGGTGCCGTCCCGATAACTGCCGAAAGCTCGGTAGGCCTTCACAAAGGTTTCCTGCACGAGATCTTCCGCATCAGCCGGGTTGCGCGTCATTCGCAGCGCTGCTCCGTAGAGCGGGTCGAGAAATGGCAAAGCATCTCGCTCAAACCGCGCTTTGCGCTCCTCAGCCGTCTCGCCGGCAGGTCCGCGCCGCTCCGGCTCCGACGCCGAATCGCTCTGAGTCTCACTATCTGCTGGCAAAGGATCTCCATTCCCAGTACTCGACCCCCACACTACGGACCCTTTCGGTCCGGTGCCTCTTTGCATCGCGGGCGCTGGGCAAGGCCCCAACCGCACGGCAGCATGGGTGGCTGACGCATTCCCGAGAATCGTGGACGTCTTCACACCTCTCGTAACAGTGCCGCAAGCGCAGATATTCCGGACCCAACACCAGCGTGAGGTCTTGATCGACCGCACTAGGCCGAAAAGAGGCCTCGTCGCTGTTGCCGCCCGACAGCGGCATGCCTTGCAGCCCGCGCCAGCACCAATCCAACTTCTTCCTGAGTGACGGGGGCCTTTTTCTTCACCTTGAGGCTGTGGTCAGCCCACGGGATAGCGACAGTCAGCGCCGGGGAATCGGCCGTCTGGAGCGACTGAGCCAACTCGGTGGCCGACCCAAACGGATCCCGAGCCCCTTGCACCACGGTCACCGGGAGTTGCTGGGCAACCTTAGCCAACTCGTCCGATCGATCAGGTGTTGGTTTGCCAGGTGGATGTAGTGGAAAGGCCAAACAGAGCACCCCATCAGCCTCGATGTCTGCTGCGGTGCGGCAGGCAATACGACCGCCAGAACTACGACCACCCACGATGAGTCGCCGTAGCGCTTCCCCCGAGCGCCGTAGCGACGTCACACCTTCGCGGAATGCGGCGTCAACCCGAGACTGTGCGGGGGCAACTTTCTTCCCGGCCACCACCCAGGGTTGTTCGAACAGGGCGACTTCAATCCCACTCGCCGGCAGCTTACCTGCCAGGTCCTGTAAGTCCCAGCTGCCGATCCCCGAGCCGGCACCGTGACCGAGCACGACCAGCGCACGGGGCACACCAGTGGGAACCCGGAAGAAACTCACTCGAGCAATGCCAACCGTTGTTTCAATCTCTTCTTGGTCGTCAGGAGTGGGCACCCCGCCATCCTCCCGCTAAGCGAGCCAGTTCGCTACCGACCCCGCAACTTCTGTTGCGCTCGACCCGCCTGCCGCTGGAATATGCGCAGGATACGACCCGGTGCCCACCGATATAGTCGCCAAGCTCGCCTCGCCGTAGCCGGCGACACGATGATGGCTTCTTTGGCCGCCACCCCGGTTCGGATGTCGACGATCAACTTCTCCAGTGGATAGATCCCGCCCGGAGTTGCCTCAGCAATCCGGCGAGGATTTACCGGCCGCGGTACGGATGGCAGGTCAGCCGGGCTGTACTTATCGAGAATGGGGGTATCAGTAAATCCTGGACATACCGCAGTAAAGACCACCCCGCGCTCGGCGTACTCCACATTGAGCGCGAGTGTCAGACCCACCACTGCGTGCTTCGTGGCCGCGTAGGGCGCTAGCCCCGGAGCTGGCAGTAGTCCGGCCAGCGAGGCAGTATTCACTACCTGGCCGTGCCCTTGCCGAAGTAGATGCGGCAGCGCCGCATGCACCCCATGCACCACCCCACGCAGGTTGACATCGATTGCGCGATCCCAGTGAGCTAACGCGAAATCCTCGGTGCGACCGCCTATGCCGATACCAGCATTGTTATAGATCACGTCCAACCGGCCATGCTTTCGTACAGCCTCGTCCACGACAACTTGCACTGCCCTAGCGTCGCGTACGTCGAGTTCGACAGCTTCAACCCCGGGTAACTGGCCCACTGTGGCTAGGCCAGCAACGTCTATGTCTGCGGCGAGCACAATATCGCCGTCCGCGGCATGCGAACGAACTAGACCGGCACCGATTCCAGACGCTCCGCCAGTGATGATGACTACTCGATTCATACTCTGCTCCTTCAGGCCATCACCATCGCACCACTCACCGCTGGCGACGGATCACTCTGCCGGGATGGGTTCGGTCAGTTCCGGTCCGGTATTGCGCACGCTGTTTACCGCGGTGCTCACCGCATCACTGCGCAACCGACCCAGCGGCACTTCTCCCAGCGAAGCTACCGCCTCACCGCCATCGGTCATGTCGGGGTTCAACCAATCGTTCCAAGCCGCCGCGGGAACCATCAGTGGCATTCGATCATGAATCCGGCCCAGTTCATCAGTGGCGGCGGTGGTGATGATGGTGGTGGTGCGCAGCCAGGCCGTTGGATCGTCGTCGGGCAACTCTGGGTTCCGCCAGAACTCGTACAACCCTGCCATGGCCAAGACCCCGCCATCGGCTGGGTGGATGTAATAAGGCTGCTTGCGGGGTTTGCCGCTCTTGCCCACCGGAGCATCCGGCTCGGTCGGTGAGTACCACTCGTAGTAGCCATCAGCAGGAACCAGACACCGTCGGCGACTCACCGCCCGTCGATATGACGGCTTCTCCGTGAGCGTCTCAGCCCGAGCATTGATCATCCGCGATCCGATGGCGACATCCTTGGCCCAACTGGGCACCAGTCCCCAGCGAGCGATCGCTAGTTCTCGTGTCGGTTTGTCCTCGTCAGCCGGAGTTCGGTCAGCAACGATGTAGACATCCTTGGTCGGGGCCACGTTGTAATCCGTTGGTAGCTCCCGCTCCGTCGAACGTTCGACCTCGAATTCCTCAATCAGAGCAGCCTTATCTCGGCTCGCCGCGTAACGTCCGCACACGATCTGCCCCAGCGACTTGCTCAGCTCTCCGGTGGGGTGAAGGTCTTGGTGCGCTGCATCCCAGCGGCCCGACCTTTGCCAGCAATCACCAGCGCCATCTTGCGGCTTGCTTCATCGATCATCTCGTCGCCAAGCATCACTGCGCCGCGGGCACCACCCTCCGCTGAGGTGTAGTAGGAGTAGGCATCCAAGATCAGTTCAGCGTGATCGTAATCTTCCTGGCGCGGGCTGTAGACCTCGTTGGCTGCTTCGACCTGGCCGGGGTGGAGCACCCACTTGCCATCAAAGCCCAGCGCAGCACTGCGCTCCGCCACCCGGCGATAGCCATCAACATCTTTGATTTGCAGGTAGGGGCCGTCGATCGCCTGCTTGTCATAGGCACGAGCGGCCATGAGGATGCGCGACAGGATGTAGTGGTAAGCATCGCCCTCGGTGTAACCAGGCGGCTGCTCGCCCACCACCAGAGACTTCATGTTGATACTGGCCATGAAGTCAGCGGGCCCAAAGATGATGGTCTCGACCCGGGGGGATGCCTGGGCGATGTCATCCACGTTCACCAAGCCCAAGGCATTCTCGATCTGAGCTTCAACCCCGATACGCCCCAACTCAAAGCCCATGGTCTTCTCGATTTGGGTCAGAGTCATGTCTAGCCACTGCACCTGGGCAGCTGTCTGAACCTTGGGCAACATGATGCAATCCAGATTGTTGCCAGCATTCTCGACAATCTCGGTCACGTCTTGGTAGGTCCATTGCGTTGTGAGGTCATTGACTCGCACCACGCGCACCTTGTCTTCGTAGCCACCTTCGTTGAGCGCGGCAACCACATTCTTGCGGGCGTCAGCCTTAGCGATAGGTGCGACCGAGTCCTCCAAATCCATGAAGATCTGATCTGCCGGCAGGCCCTTGGCCTTCTCGAGCATCTTCGGGCTAGAGCCCGGGACAGCAAGGTTCGACCTGCGGGGACGCAGCGACTGGGCGGTGGTTTCTTCGCTCATGGATGCTCCTTGATGAGGATTCCTACTGGGAAACGGCGCGCTCGCAGTGGCGCAGCCAGCACTCCACGGTATCCGTCGCACCTGTTGCCACCGAGCACCACCCCCGGTTGCCCCGGTCAACTACCGGCTTTGGCGGCTTGGTGCCATTCCGCAACGGTCATTGCGGCTTGGCTTTCGGACAGAACGGACAACTTCATGAAAATCGCGCGTTGCGAAGCGACCGAGGTGGCGAAACCTCTAGCCTCGTCACTAGGAGGTACCTCGCGATGTACGCACGCACCATCACGGCGAATGTTGTTCCCGGAAGGCTAGACGAAGCCTTGAAAATCTTTCAGGACGAAATTCAGCCCATGATCGAGGGCCAGGCTGGGCACATCAGCACCAGTTTGCTTATTGATCGAGATCGAAATCGAGCTCAAACAGTCACCGTTTGGGAGTCTGAGGCTGCCGAGAAAGCCACCTCCGAAGAGAGTGACTACCTGAGCAAAATCATGGGACGCCTAAGCGGCTTCCTCGCCAACCGCCACGTGGCTGCGTGGGAGGTTGTCGTCCGCGACTAGGCCAACCCGGATCATGCGCTAGGCGTTGGCCGACCGGACAGTTGCCGTCGCCCGTCGCCCAGCATGACTACGGCCAATCCCACCAAAATGCAGGCAATCGCAGGGATAATAGTTGCCTGCGGCAACTGACCCAGCCAAACCGCTGCCACCAAGATCGCACCGGGGACCTCAAGCAATAGGGCAAGGCCCACGACCGTTGC
This sequence comes from Actinomycetes bacterium, assembly GCA_022599915.1. Taxonomy (NCBI): domain Bacteria; kingdom Bacillati; phylum Actinomycetota; class Actinomycetes; species Actinomycetes bacterium. Next base: position 49,942 of record JAHZLH010000044.1, on the reverse strand, counting down.
GGACAAATGCCGCAGCACAACGTTCACCAGCGAATGCCCGAGTAGTTGTGCCAATAACGTCATGAGCCCGATCAGCAGCCAATCACGCATGGAATAGCCGAACAGCGGCACATCCACCGCGAGGCAGATTAGCAACAACGCCCCCGCGGCCAAACCATAGACGGCGGCGTTGTACTCCGCAGCTGGCAGCAGCCGCCGAACTCGAGCACCTGCCGAGAGGTATCCGGCGGCTGCCACCCCACCCAGCAGGGCCAGACCATCACCGACTAGTGCCGCGGAACCGCGAGACGCATCTACCCCGGTCAGCAACAGCACACCCAGCATCGCGCAACCGATGCCGAGCCAGACTTGCCAGCGAATCTGTTGACCCACTACTCGGGCGATGAGCGCCGTCCAGATCGGCACGGTGGCAACCAAGGCGGTGGCCGCCGCCACCGAAGTTAACCGCAGTGACGGAATCCAGGCGGCAAAGTGAATCGCCAGCGCGAGTCCGGCGAGCAGTAGCCAACGACTCCGGACTCGCCGCATATCCCAACGCCGGCGCAGCAATAGCCAGGAAAATGTGGCAGCTGAACCGAGGGCGCACCGCCAAAACGCGATGGCGAGCGCTGGCGCGCCGCAGGCAACCACGATCGGGGCGGCCATCGAAACCGCGATAACGGCAACCGCCAACATGACGAACTGCGCCGATTCCTGCCGCTGCCCTGATCTACCTGCGTCCACTCCCCTATGTAATCGCTTTCTACGCGGAAGTGACCGAGCGAACGGGATCTAGCGGTCGGCTTGCCCGGAACGCCCACTTTCGGCTGATTTCCCACTAGCCTGCAAACGTGAGCGGCCCAACGACTCGAATCTTTGTCGCGCGCCTGTCCGGAGTGCCAGTTTTCGATCCCAACGGAGACCAGGTGGGGCGGGTGCGAGACTTTGTCGTGTCGTTGTTCAGCGAACAGCGACCGCCCCGAGTCTTGGGGGTGCTCGTAGAAGTACCTCCTCGTCGACGCATCTTCCTACCGATCGGTCGGGTGCGTTCTTTCGCCGCGAACCAGGTCGTAGTCTCCGGCCTCGTCAACCTACGTCGATTCGAGAAACGCCGCTCCGAGACTCTGGTGATCGGTGAGCTCTTGGATCGCACGGTCAAACTGCACGAGGATGGCGGCAAAGCCAGCATTGTGGACGTCGCTATCGAAAAGAGCCCTACCCGTGACTGGGACATCACCAAGTTCTACGTAAAACAAGGCGGTGGCTTCCGCCGTAAAGGGCAGTCGTTCATCGTCGGGTGGGATGAGGTCACCGGTCTACATCGGGGCGTCAAAGGGCAGGGAACCGAGGCCCTATTGGCCAGCGTGGACGCACTGCGACCGCCTGATGTGGCGAGCATGCTGCAAGACCTGCCCGACAACCGCCGACAAGAGGTCGCAGCTTCACTGGAGGACACCCGATTGGCGCAAGTATTAGGGGAACTCAACGAGGAGAACGCCGCCAGCATCTTGTCCGGTCTTGACTTAGAGCGGGCCGCGGACGTCTTGGAGGAGATGGATCCAGACGATGCCACCGACCTCGTCTTGGAGCTGCCGTTAAGCCAACGCACCAGTCTGCTGCAGCGCATGGAAGACGAGGAAGCGGACGACATCCGGCTGTTGCTGCGCTATGACGAGGACTCCGCTGGCGGACTCATGACCACGGAACCGGTGATCGTGGGACCCGACGCCACTATCGCCGATGCATTGGCTCGAGTTCGCGACTTCGCCCTGCCACCGTCCTTGGCGGCTCAGGTCTACGTCGTGCGCCCACCGTTGGAATCGCCCACCGGACAGTTCCTCGGATCGGCGCATATTCAGGCGCTGCTGCGGGAACCGCCGTCACAACTAGTCGTAAGTGTCATCGACTCCGAACTGGAGCCCATTCGACCGCAGACTCCGCTAGGCCAAGTGGCTCGCTACTTCGCCACCTACAACTTGGTAGCCGTGGCGGTTGTCGATGACAGTGACCATCTGCTCGGGGCGGTCACGGTCGACGACCTCGTCGATCACATGCTGCCCGAAGACTGGCGCGACGAGGATTCCGAATTCGCTCGGGGGGTGAGTACAGATGGTTGATCGTCCACTACGAAAGAAACAGTCAGAGCGGCGTCTTGATGAGCCCATGGACCGCGGCCCGGGCCTACGGCTGCAATATGACCCCGAACGAGTAGGTCGTTTCAGCGAACGAGTCGCCCGCTTCCTAGGAACCTGGCGCTTCATCATCTGGATGACCCTATTCATCGCAGTATGGATCGCCTTGAATGTCGTGATCGTGCTCACCCGATCTCCCGGCTCCGCCCCAGACCCCTATCCCTTCATCTTTCTCACCTTGCTCTTGTCGTTGCAGGCGTCCTACGCGGCACCGCTGATTTTGTTGGCACAGAACCGCCAGGATGATCGTGACCGAGTCCAGTGGAGTGAGGATCGCGATCGCAGCGAGCGATTGCTAGCCGACACTGAGTACCTCGTCCGCGAAGTCGCCGCACTACGAATGGCGTTGGGTGAAAGCGCCACTCGAGACTATGTTCGTGGCGAACTACGCAGCGTGCTAGACGAGATTCGGGAACTTGTCGCCGAGGAAACCAACACTGACGAGACTGCGGAATAGCGAACCTCGCCATCGCTCTTCCGGGACCGGCGCAAGCGCATTAACCCGGCCCCGCTTAGCCTTGGCCTATGACAGCTGTTGACCGCGAAGCGATCATGTCCGCCTTGGCGACCGTAGATGACCCCGAAATTCGCCGACCGATCACCGATTTGGGCATGGTCGGTTCCGTTGACATAGACGGTGGGCGAGTCGAGGTAACCGTGCTGCTAACCGTCAGTGGCTGCCCACTCAAGACCGAAATAATTCAAAGAGTCACTGCAGCAGTCTCGACCGTGCCCGGCGTCGCCGACGTTGCCGTGCAGTTGGACGTCATGTCCGATGAACAACGCACTGCGCTGCGGGAGCAACTTCGAGGCCCAACGAAGGAAATCCCCTTCAACCGACCAGGCTCACTCACCAAGATTTTCGCGGTGGCCTCTGGAAAGGGCGGTGTCGGCAAGTCCTCGATCACGGTGAATCTCGCCGTGGCACTCGCTGCAAAAGGGCAGACCGTGGGTCTACTCGATGCCGACATCTATGGTCATTCCATCCCGGGGATGCTGGGCGTCGATCGCCCCCCGACTGTCGTAGACGGCATGCTGCTTCCCCCCGAAGCCAATGGGGTCCGCTCCATCTCCATGCTCCCGTTCAAGCCCGGGGGTACGGCCGAACCGGTCGCTTTCCGCGGTCCGATGTTGCATCGAGCCCTTGAGCAGTTCCTGACTGACGTGTGGTGGGGTGATTTAGATGTGCTGCTCCTTGATCTACCCCCCGGGACTGGCGATGTTGCCATCTCCACGGCACAACTACTGCCCACCGCCGAGTTGCTCGTGGTTACGACCCCACAGCAGGCCGCGGCCGAAGTCGCGGTACGGGCGGGCATGCTGGCGCAGCAGACTCATCAGAAGCTAGCTGGCGTCATCGAAAACATGAGTGCTTTCCCATGTCCGCACTGTGGTGAGCCGACCGATCTGTTCGGCGCCGGCGGCGGCGACACCGTCGCATCCTCGCTCAGCCAGGCGCTGGGCACCGAGGTGCCACTTCTCGGCCGGGTCCCCTTTGACATCCGTCTGCGGGAAGGCGGCGACGGCGGCAAACCGCTCGTCTCCGCTGCATCGGATTCACCTGCGGGCGCAGCGATCATCGGTATTGCCGACCAGTTGGCGGCAAAGAAGCGAGGTCTAGCGGGGATGAGTCTGGGCGTGACTCCCACAGGTAGCTGATCGACCCGGTTAGCTGCGCATCAGTGCAAAACCCGGCAGCGGGGCAGCGGTGACTGATCCGCCCGGAGTTTCATTGGCGAAGATTTCATTGACCCGGTAGTTGATCCGTGGCCAAGGCAACAGCGGCACAGCCGCCTCAACCCGCACTTCTGCCTCCCGCCAGGTGGGCTCGATATCATCCTGATCATCGAACATGGTGCGTGGGTCCGCCGCTCCTGCTGCCAAGTAGTCCACCCAAGCCTGGTTGTGGGCTAAGTAGGCTCCTTGGGCAGCGATCAGTTCGCTGTGCCAAGGGAAAAAAGACAACCCCCTGGCTGCTTCACCGGCGGCAGCAACCTCATCGCGACCGGCCGCCGCAGCTGCCTTCAGCTGCTTGTCATCTGCCAAATCGGCATCCCGCGGATCATCTGGGACCTGAGACAGGATGGCATCTTGCGCTACCTTCATCTGATTCTCGGAGGCTTCGATCGCATTGAGCATCCGAACCATCTCAATATTTCGAGCGGTCCAATCTGCCATCAACGCCAGCGATGCCAAGGCAATGAGACCAACGCTGAGCCAGAACACCAACTGCGCCCACAATGGAGATCCGCTAGCCGCGACAGTAGGCTGCCCAGTTTCTGCGACGCCGGGGGACTGACCTGGTTGCGGCGATGGTGGATAGGCGTACCTGTCAGTAGCCGGTTGGGCGGGATTGGGGCCTTCCATCACTCCACTGTCGCCTACCGCGGGCAGCAGCGCCAAATTGGGGTGACGATTGCGCCCCAACTCGTCCGCTACTTTCCGGTCATTGCACTGGCTGGTCCGGCCAAATCCCAACCGCCATCGGCCACCAGCGTTTGCCCGGTGATGTAGTCACCAGCCGGTGAAATCAGGAATGCCACCAGTGCGGCGACCTCATCTGGGCGCTGCATTCGACCGAGCGGGATCACTGCACCTACCTGATCTGGATCGAGGCCATAGTTCTCTTGCCAGGCCTCGGTGAGCACAATTCCTGGTGCAACAGCCGCAGTACGAATGCCGTATCTTGCCCATTCCTGGGCCCAGGTAGCCGTGAGACTTTCCACGCCAGCCCGAGCAGCAGAGGAGTGCGCCATACCGGGCAGGCCACGGCGGGGGGTCATCGTGATGGACACCACCTTGCCGTAGCCAGCCGGAATCATGCAGCGGCTGGCGATCTGAGTGGTCACCCGCCACACCGCATCCAGATTCAGCCGGGTGACGGCTCGAAATCCCTTCTCGGTGATGCTTTCCGCAGGCGACAAAAACTGACCACCAGCGTTGTTGACGATCGAATCGATCGTGCCAAATTCCGCTATTGCCGCCGTGATTGCACTGGCAACTGATTCTTCATCGCGAACGTCGGTGGATTGCGCCAGAGCTACCCCACCAGCCTGTTCAATGCGAGCTACCGTCTCGGCCAGCGGGTCCAACCGCCGACCTACGCACACAACTTGGGCGCCCAATCCAGCGAGCACGATGGCGATTTCCCGACCAATACCGGAGCCAGCACCAGATACCCAGACTGATCGATCTGCCAGGCAGCCAATTGCCAAGACATTGGCAGCGCTCACTGGTTGGATTCCGCCCGATCAGCGGCGGTCTGGTAGACCGATCGGCGTCGACGGGTGTACCACAAGCCGGGAAGACCCAGCCCGAAACCGGCAGCGGCCACCCAGATCCACCACTCACTGTCGCTGGCCACGAGATCCTCGCGGAAGAACAGCAGCACTACTAGCGCAACCAGCCAGAGCACCGTGCCAACAGCGATGGCACCTACGCCATCTACGTCGAGCGGTGTGACCTCTTGCGGCCAGTTGCCATCTTCAGCCATGGTGCTCCTCCTCGCTGGCAGGCTACCGGATTGGATCGGAGGTAGTTCTGCGAAGCGTGCTCTTGATCAAACTTCGCAGTCGCGGCCACTAGCGAAGCACTGCGCCGGCAAAGATCAACAGCACCAGCAACCCCAGCACTATTAGCGTGAGTATGCGCCTTGATCGGGGTCCCATAACGTCGTAGTTGCGCGGTAGCGGTTCGCTACTTGCTCGGTTTGTACTTCAGCAGCACAACCTTCTCGCCCGGCACATAGTCGGAGCCGCTTTGCAGCGTGATGTTCTCCGTAGCGCCCGGCGCGAGCGCGTTCACGTCACCAGTAGCCGTGGCGATCGCCTCGCCATCCAGGTAAACGTACGCTTTCAGCGTGCCGTAGAGCTCTTCACCGGAAACGTTTTGCAGATCCCCGCTGATAGCCAGCACGCCCTGCTGCGAAAGAATGGCGTAGTTGCTCAAGACCACTTCGTTGGTCGCCGTCTCGCTTGCGGCCGGAGCTGGTGGTGGCGCACCTTTCTTGCTCTTGTCCTTCTTCTTATCCTTGCCGCCAGCCTCGGTTTCCGCTTCACGGTCCAAGTCAGCTTCGGTCTTATCCGCCGCTGCTGCTGCATCTGCCTCAGCGTCTCGGTTCGCCTGAGTCTCGGCGGCGCGCTGCTGCTCGGCGGTCAGGATCACGCCCTGGCCAGTGTTGACCGACCAGAACCACAACAACATCAGTCCCAGCGATGCCAGGGCTACTGCAGCCCCCACCGTCAGGATCTTGGGATGGTGCGGGACTTCCGGCGGCACCCGCTCGGCAGCGGTGTGCCTAGGCTCAAACTTCACGTCACTCACCATCACAGGCTAAGCCGTGTTGGGTGCGAATACGAAGAGCTCTGCCATTTATGCCGCAGAATCATGCGCCCCACTGCTGTAGTACGTAGTCGATGGACTGTGTCAAGGCAGTCACATCCTCCGGTTCCACCGCGGGATACATGGAAATTCGTAGCTGATTTCGACCCAACTTGCGGTAGGGCTCGGTGTCCAAAATGCCATTGGCACGCAATGTCGCAGCCAAGGCTGCCGCATCCACAGATTCAGCAAAATCAATCGTACCCACGACGTTGGAGCGCAAGGCCGGATCGGAAACGTAGGGCGAGGTCAACGGATTGGCCTCGGCCCAGCCATAGAGCCGACCGGCGCTATCGGCAGTTCGTGCAACGCACCAGTCCAATCCACCCTGGGAGTTGAACCAGTCCAGTTGCTCTGCCATCAGGAACAGCGTCGACACCGAAGGCGTGTTGTAGGTCTGATCCTTTGCGGAGTTGTCCATGGCGGTTACTAGGTCGAGGAACGGTGGAATATATCGGTCAGATGCTTTGATTTCCCGCGCTCGCTCCAACGCTGCCGGAGACATCAGCGCGAACCACATGCCACCCTCAGAGGCGAAGCCCTTCTGCGGCGCGAAGTAGTAGACATCGAAATCCGTGGCACTAACGGCCAGCCCTGCTGCGGCAGAGGTGGCGTCGAACAAGGTCAGTGCCCCTTCTTGCGCTACTCGAGTTGGCGTGATCGCCACACCCGTGGAGGTCTCATTGTGCGGGGTGGCATAGACGTCGATCCCCGGCTGCGGCTCGAACTCCGGAGCCGTACCCGGCTCGGAGGTTCGCAAATCCACCTCACCGAGAAAGGGTGCCGCCGCCGCGGACTTCGCAAACTTGGAACCAAACTCACCGAACGAGCAGAACTGGGAGCGATCCTTGATCAGACCAAACACCGCGATCTCCCAGAAGGCTGTGGAACCGCCGTTACCCAACACCACTTCGTAATCATCCGGCAATCCGTACAGTTCTTTGAGGCCCTCGCGGGTGCGCCCGACCTGTGATTTCACGGCCTTCTGCCGGTGACTGGTTCCCAACAGGTCGGGGGCGGCAGCTTGCAGCGCTTCAACTTGCTCCGCGCGCACTTTCGACGGTCCCGCACCGAAGCGACCGTCCGCGGGCAGCAATTCCTGGGGAATATCGACGTTGACATCAGCAGCAGCCATGGTGGCGCCCCCTTCAGCTCAGGTGAATCAACCCAAAGTCGGGCCAGACCTCTACGGTAGGCGAACCCACCCCAGCCGACACAACCGGCTCATGGCCGTGTGACGGACCAGGCACCCTGAGCGACTAGCTGACTGTTTCGTTGACCAGCGCCGGGTCCCAGCCGGGAACCTGTTCTGGTCGACGCGGGCGGGGACCCACGTACCGGGCTGACGGTCGGATGAGTCGGCCGGTCTTCTTTTGCTCCAGAATGTGGGCGCTCCAACCGGCCAGCCGAGCACAGGTAAACATCGAGGTAAAGAGGTGCGGCGGAACCTGCGCGAAGTCCAACACGATCGCCGCCCAGAACTCGACGTTGGTCTCCAGCACGCGATCAGGACGACGATCCCGTAGCTCGGCAAGAGCCGCCTTTTCCAGTGCTTCCGCTACCTCGAATCGCGGCGCGTCCAGTTCCCGCGCCGTTCGCCGCAGCACTCGAGCACGCGGATCCTCGGCCCGGTACACCCGGTGGCCGAATCCCATCAGCCGCTCGCCCCGATCCAACACACCACTTACATAGCCGTCGGGGTCGCCGGATTGTTCAATTGCTTCAATCATTCCCAGAACTCGGGAAGGCGCACCACCGTGTAGCGGCCCAGACATGGCTCCTATCGCTCCCGAGATCGCAGCAGCGACATCTGCCCCGGTGGAGGCGATCACCCGACCGGTGAAAGTGGAGGCATTCATCCCATGTTCAGCCGCCGAGACAAAATAGGCATCCACGGCTTTCACATGGGCGGGATCCGGTTCACCGCGCCACCGAATCATCATGCGTTCCACGATGGAACTAGCGGTGTCAATCTGCGCCTGTGGCACCATCGGCACGCCAATTCCTCGTGCCGACTGAGCAACGAATGACATCGCCATCACTGAGACATGGGCGAGGTTTTCCCGTGCAGTGTTGTCATCAACATCCAACAGCGGTCGCAACCCCCAAGCTGGTGCCAGCATGGCGATGGCCGACTGCACGTCTACACGAACGTCACCCGAGTGAATCGGGATTGGGTACGGCTCAGCAGGCGGCAGCCCTGGGTTGAACTCATTATCGACCAACAGCCCCCAGACATTGGCAAAGGAGACCCGCCCCACCAGATCCTCGATGTCCACCCCGCGATACCGCAGGGAGCCGCCATCCTTGTCCGGTTCGGCAATCTCCGTCTCGAAGGCGATCACGCCTTCTAGTCCCGGCACAAACTCCGACATGAGCAGGTCCTCCCAGCTCTCGCTGTTTTCGCTCCGCCTCTGATTCAACCCGATTACTCGGCGCAGCGGAACACCGGTACTCGATTCTCTTAGTTCCCGGCACCTCACCGGGTTGAATTATGGCGCCAACCGAGTGAGCGTCCAGCCACTCGGATCATCCAACTGGGCGTCGTCGACACAGGCATCGAAACGCAGTCGATCGTGCAGCCGGGACGGCTGGCCCTGCCAGAACTCCATGGCGATCGGAAGGATGCGGTAGCCACCCCAATGGTCGGGTAGCGGAATTTCGCTCTCTTCCGGAAATCGTCGCTCGATCTCCGCCACCTGCGCCAGCAGTTCTTCCCGGGTTGCAATCGGATGGGATTGCGGTGAAGCCCAAGCACCAATCTGCGAACCTCGCGGCCTGGTGGCGAAGTAGGCGCCACTTTCCGCTCGGGACAGCTCTACCACTGGACCCCGAAACCGTACTTGTCGATGCAGTGGCAGCCAGGCGAACACCGCTGCGGCTCGGGGACTTTCATCCAGGTCTCGGGCTTTCGCGGACTCCAGATTCGTGAAGAAGGTGATACCACTGCCGAGCAGATCTTTGGCGAGCACAATCCGCACCTGGGGCCCGTCTGGCCCACAGGTAGCAAAACTCATGGCGTTGGGTTCCGCAACTCCTGCACTAGCGGCTTGCTGTAACCATCGAGATAGTTGCGCCAACGGGGTGTCAGCGATCTCCGATTCACGTAGCCCTTCGGTTTCGTATTGGACTCTGGCCCGCAATGTTGCCGAGGAACTAGCGCCCCGATCTTCGGCTACCATCGCTCTGGTGCGGCCAGCCAGCCGGCTAGGATTTCGGTCACTAGTTCGTCGACGTCCGCTCCCGAACCCGCAGCAGCGCTCCGCAGTTCCGAGTGAATTTCCGCAGGAATTCGGGCCTTCAAGGTGGAGCGTTTCACTGGCGCTCCGATTAAAACGTCTGAGGTGGCGCGACCAGCACCACGAAACTTCCCCACGGTTCCGGCTGGGCTAGAACTAGTCGCAGGGTCGGAGATACTCGAGGAACGGTCGGGCTTGTTGCCCTTCGCCGCTTTGCTTTTCTTGCTCTTATTGGACTTGCCCTTGTCCAACTTGGCCTTCTTGGCTTTGCTCTTCTTGCGCTTGTCCGATTTGGTCTTGCTCTTCTTTTCCACTGCTAGGTCGCCCTGCGCCGACTGCTGTTCGGGCAGTACGACTGTGGCCGATCCAGCGTCGGGCAGGATCACCAAAGCGGGATGGACTTCTGCATCCGGGGCGCGTCGTAAGGCTGGCCGGGGCTGGGTCATGGCTACTTTCCTCCTAGGCCGACGGTCGCGGCCGGGGTCGAGTCGGCGCCGCCTTGCCGACTTTCTTCCACACGGTTAAGGGTTTGCGCCAGCAAGCGGTCGAAGATCTTGGTCAGTTCTCTACTTCCGCGACCTCCCTGCTGAATCGGCACGCCAGCGCCCTGTGCGCGCTGAACTGCCGAACGTTCCGGAACGGTTGGGTCGAGAACCAAGTCCGGGTAGACCTCGCGCAGTTCGTTCAACCGGAAAGACTGTTCCCGGTTGAGTGGTCGAACCCGATTGACAACGATGCCGAGCGGGGACAGATCCGGATTGAGAGCCGTAGCGACTACCCGGATGGAATCGTAAGCTTCCTGCGCCCCGTTGAGGGCGAAGAATCCTGCCTCGGTAACGATGAGTGCACCATCGGCCGCCACGAGCCCATTGCGAGTCAGTTCACCAATAGAAGGTGGACAATCCACCAGCACCAGATCGAATGCACCCACTGCACCGTTCAAACTGCGGCGCAGTCTGCGTACGTTGTGGGCAGTACCCACAACGTTGCGATGGGTGAGCGCGCGATCCGCTGCGATCAGCGCAACATCTGAGCCCCATGAGGTCGCCAAGACCGCCTCTGCCGCGATCCCGCGGCGGCCATCTGCCAGTACATCGCTTGCGGATAGTGGAATGTCACCTGGACCGAGCCACATGGTTGCGTTGGCTTGAGGGTCCAAATCAACAACAAGTGTCTTCATGCCTGCGCGCTGGGCAGCACCCACGAGTCCCAACGTCACCGTGGTCTTGCCGACCCCGCCCTTCTGGGACAGCACCGCAACGGTTGCTGTCGACTCCAGAGCCGGCGTGTCCATTGCCATAGTGTGCCACCGGGCGCCTGCAGTAGCCGGGAGCTCGACGGGGCGAGCCGTGGCTACTTCGCAGCCGAACCACCTTTCACGGCTTCGTAAATGTGCAAGGCCTCTTCTCGGGCCTGTGCGTGATCCACCATGCGCTCGCAGTAGCCGTGGGAGTACCCATCCGGATACCGCCACGGCTCGTGCGCGGCGGAGCCCGAAAGATGGGCTAGTTCCGGAACGAAAGTCCGCACATAGTCGCCATCAGGATCGAACTTCAACCCCTGTAGCACTGGGTTAAATACCCGGAAGTAAGGAGCAGCGTCAGTGCCAGTGCCGGCGGTCCATTGCCAGCCGAGCGCGTTGTTAGCAACGTCGCCGTCCTCGAGATGCTGCAGAAAGAATCGGGCGCCTCGTCGCCAATCGATGATCAGATCCTTAGTGAGGAAAGAAGCCACCACCATCCGGACTCGATTGTGCATCCAGCCGGTCTGCACCAGTTGTCGCATACCAGCATCTACGAAGGGATAGCCTGTCTTGCCGGCCGACCAAAGTTCGAACATCTGATCGGCTGCTGGACCCTGCTGCCAGGGCACCACATCGAAACGCTGGTCGATATTTTCTTCTCGCGCATGAGGCAACCGGTGCAAAACATCCGCGTAAAAGTCCCGCCAACATAGTTGCCGGACGAAAGCTTCCCCCGAACCGCCCGCTGCCGCGACGATAGTCCGTGGGTGCAATTCGCCAAAATGTAGCGCTGCACCCAGCCGACTAGTTGCGGCCAAGTCGGGACGATTCCGCTGCGATCCGTAGGAGGTAATTCTATCGGCGATGAAAGCGCGCAACTCGGCTAGCGCTAGGCCTTCTCCCCCGACGACGGCGACTTCCGGCTCAGGCAACGCATCGCCGCTCATATCAGTCACGAATGACATCTGGTGAACCTCAATCGGGGAGGGTGTGGGCCTCGCCGACCACGATCGGTAATAGGGAGTAAATACGGAGTAGCCCGAACCGCTCCCGGTCCGAATCTCACCGGGCGCGTGCAAAAAGGGGGTATCCGCTGGTTCGAATCCAATACCGGCCGCGGTCAGTTCTTCGCCCACTGCTGCATCTCGGGCCGTCCCATAGGGCGTGCTTTCTGCGGTGTGAAATACCGTCGTCGCCCCGGCTGCCGTTGCCACGGCAGGGACTTCGACCCGGGGGTTGCCCGTTCGCACTACTAGACCTGACCCACCGAGATCGCGGATTCCTTCGTCCAGGGACTTGAGCGACACTGCCAACCTGCTGCGGCGCCGGGGGCCGGCGGTTGACCAGATTGCCGGATCTATGACGAAGAGCGGAACTGTTGGTTCCGCCGTGGCGGCAGCCGCCGCGAGGGCGCCATGGTCTACCAGCCGCAGATCCCGCCGAAACCACACCACTTTATTCACGCGCCTACCGTACGCCGGGGGGCCGCCGAGGGCACGATGAGCGCGACGGGACTACCCATGGCCGCCGAATACCGTCACAATAAGAGCGGAACCAGCCAGAAAGGCACGGGCACGCCCGCGATGAGCCACCTGATCGACACCACAGAGATGTATCTGCGGACCATCTACGAACTCGAGGAGGAAGGCACGCCGCCGCTGCGTGCCCGCATCGCGGAACGACTCTCCCAAAGCGGCCCTACCGTGTCGCAGACAGTCGCCCGGATGGAGCGCGACGGCTTGCTTCGGGTCGCAGCCGACCGCCGAATCGAACTCAGCGACGCCGGCCACGAGCGAGCAGCTCGCGTCATGCGTAAGCATCGACTCGCGGAATGCATGCTGATGGATCTACTCAAGCTAGATCCAGAGCATGTTCACGAGGAAGCATGCCGTTGGGAGCATGTCATGAGTGATGAAGTCGAGCGCCGGATGCTGGAACTTCTCGGTAATCCCACCAAATCTCCGTTCGGAAATCCTATTCCTGCTCTTTCTGAGTTGGACCTTCCCGACAGTTCAGCGGAACTTCCCGAAGGCACCACTGATTTGGCCTCGTGGGCGGACGACGAAGTCCGCCCCGCTGTCGTGCAACGCATTGATGAGACCGCGCAATCTACTGCTGCGACGATGGGGGCTTTTCAACAAGCAGGCGTGCAGGCTGGCGCTCTCGTCGAGTGTCAACGGCAGCAGGACCGGATTACGCTGTCAACAGCTAGCGGTCGCGCCGAACTGGACGACGAAATTGCCCGCCATGTCTTGGTTTTGCCAAAAAAATAGGTAAAACTAACAGCTAGCCGGAAGCGAGAACGATAATCATGAACATCGAAGACGAGTGCCGCACCGAAATCACTAATCGGTTGAACCGGGCGCAGGGTCAGATTCGCGGCATCCTCAACATGATCGAGGAAGGTCGCGACTGCAGCGACGTTCTGGTGCAAGTCGCTGCAGTCTCTAAGGCGATTGACAGTGCCGGCATTCGCATAGTCACCGAAGGTATGCGGCAATGTGCCGCTGCCGAGGCAGTCGGTGACGAGCCCCCCATGGATCAGGAACGCCTAGAGAAGCTTTTCCTCAGTCTGTCGTGACCTGAGACAATCTGAGCCATGACCACAAAACTGCCGGCGGTCGACGTCGGCATCCCGGACCCTATTTGTGCTGCAGCAGTTGACTTGGCGCTGGCGGCGGTGATTGAGGATGGCGGCCCGGAAGCCGTTGCCGTGCACCTCGGTATCGAAGCCCAAGAAGATCGACTTGTTGCCCACCGGTTCAGTTGTACTCTGTCGGGCTATCACGGTTGGGAGTGGCGGGTCACGGTAACTCGCGCACCCCGATCCAAGAAGGTAACTGTCGACGAAGTGTTCATGTCCCCTGGCGATGAAGCACTGCTGGCACCGAAGTGGGTGCCGTGGTCTCAGCGGCTGCAAGCCGGAGATCTATCGCCAGGCAGTGTCGCGCCAACCGATCCTGACGAACCCCGGTTGGCAGCAGGCTGGTCGGGCGAAGATGACCTGGCCGCGGAACTCGATCCCGGACCACTGCATCCGGTGAACTGGGAACCATTTCTGCAACGCCGTCGGGTGCTTTCGGCTTTCGGTCGAGAGAGCGCAGCAACACGCTGGTACAAGAGCAGCGCGGGACCCGCTAACGCAGAGTCCCGATCCGCGCCGGCCCAGTGTGGCAGTTGCGGTTGGTTGCTTACTATCGGCGGTCCGCTCGGCCAGGCCTTCGGGGTCTGCTCGAATCGGATCGCCAACGCCGACGGCCAAGTAGTCTCCTTTGAGCATGGTTGCGGTGCTCACTCCGAGGCAGTGCCCCGAGTGGTGCACTCGGGTCGGCCACAAGCGGCGTTAGACGAAGTCGCCATTGATGAGTTGGATTTGGGTCACTCCTGAACACGGGCAGTGCGCAGGCTACTAGCGCCCGCCCGGTAGCCTGACTAGGACCTCAGGAGGACAGCATGGGTTGGGCCAGGGCAACCGGAGCCATCGCGGCAGTTACCGTAGCCAGCGCAATGATCACCAGTTGCGAAAAGCCGCCACCTGCGGTCACCGTATGGTCTGGCTCGGACAGCAAATATGTTCCCGCGCAGTGCTGGTCCTTTGACGACGAGCCATTGGATTCGCGTACTTGCGCAGAGGACATCTTGGCCGGTACCCGAAGCGACGGGTTGCCGACTTTGCCCACCCAACCAGGCAGCACCTTTGGAATTAGCGTTGACCCAGTCGTTGCCGAGGCAGGCTGGCAAATCCGGGTGAGTGGCCAGCCGGTCACTACTACCCCGATTTACGAGAATTACTACCGACTCCCTTACGCGACACCACCGCAGACCATCAATCTGCAGATAGTTGCCGGCGGTACGAGTGGCACCAAAGGGGCCTGGTTAGTCACCCTGGAGCCCAGTACCGGCTCGTAAACGCTTACAGCGGCTGCGCCCCCAAAGCGCCCGCTGCGCTTCTGGGTCGGCTAGACGTCTAGTTCGTCCGCGATTCGGCGCAGGATGGTGGCCAATCGCTTGGCAGTGGCGTCATCCGGGTATCGACCAGCAGCATCGGAATCGTTTCCGCCCAGTTGCACGGCCACATCATCGAGTTGCTTGGCGACGTCCTGCACGATGCCAGCAAACTCCTGCGGCGCACGACGCTTGGCCTTGCTGACCGATGCTGGCGCGTCCAGAATCTTCACCGAGAGCGCCTGCCGGCCTTTGCGGCCTTCCGCCACACTGAAGTCGACCTTCGTTCCAGGACGCACATCAGTGGTACCCGTTGGCATCGCGGTGATGTGGACGAAAACATCCTCGTCATCGTCGGTGCTGATGAAGCCGAAACCTTTTTCGGCATTGAAGAACCTGACGCTTCCGGTGGGCACGAGGACCTCCTGACTACTGCGACGCTTGCTGCGCCACTGTCACAATCTAGTCCACCACCGGAAGGTCCCATGACGAGCCTCCCGGTTGCCAAGCCACTCGTTGTCCGGGAAGCAACGATTCATTAAGGGAACCACTGCGGAATCCGCGCGCATCGACAACGACGGCGGTGAAACCCGCCGCCAGCGCCGCTGCCGTGATCTCTGGAGTCGCTGTCGCGGCAGCAACTGCTCCGGCATCCAGTTCGATACTGGCGGAGTCACCCAAATCTCGGACCCGTACGTTTTCCGAGAAAATATCAGCGGCAGCTAGCGCGGCACGGACGCCAATCTCGGCTTGGTCTACCCGCGCGAGGCGTTTCGCATCGACCGGCACACCATAGGCCAGTCGACTCGCCAGACAGGCGGCCTGCGGTTTGTCCCAAGTGGGGAGCTGCCACTTTCGCGAAGCCGCCCGGATGTTTGCTTTGGTCAAGGAAGCGTTCGCCAGTGGGGTCACCACACCTCGCTGACTAGCGGCCAACAGTCCCGGGCGGTGCGGCTGTTGGAGATCATCGGCGTTGGTGCCGGTCGCGACCGCTCCAAGACCTCGCACTGCGGCTATTTCTTGCAACGTATCCAGCAGTTCCGACTTGCAGTGATAACACCGATCAGGACCGTTGGCGGTGTAGCCGGGACGATCCAGTTCCTGCGTTGACACTTGGACGTGTTCTACACCCAACTCCGCCGCAAACCTTGCCGCGGCCGCCCACTCTCCGGAAGCAAGCGATTCACTGGTAGAGGTAGCTGCTAGGACTTCACCGCTAGCTCGAACGGCAGCTGCGAGCAGGAAAGCGGAGTCAGCTCCGCCACTAAAGGCAACTAGCAGCCCGGAGTAGCCAGTCAACTCTCGTTGGAGATTTGCCAGCCGCTGCTCCAGTACGGCTCCGTCAGCGGCAGCTGTCATTTTCTTCCTTGCGCTGCAACCGCTGCGGCCGCTTCCGCGGCAGCTGCCGGGTCTAGGTACTCACCGCCAGGGACCGTCGGGCGCAGGTTGGCATCCAACCGGTACACCAGCGGAATGCCGGTGGGGATGTTCAGCCCCACAATGTCAGCATCGGAAATGTTGTCTAGGTGTTTCACCATGGCTCGCAGCGAGTTCCCGTGGGCGGTCACCAGCACAGTTCGCCCATCGCGCAGGTCAGGGATGATGGCGTCGTACCAGTACGGCAACATGCGATCCACAACATCGGCCAAGCACTCGGTCGCTGGCAGTTCCTCCGGAGCAAGTCGCGCATAGCGGGGATCACCAGTCTGCGCCCAGGGATCGTCCGGCTCAATCGGCGGCGGCGGTGTGTCGTAGGAGCGGCGCCACTCCATGAACTGATCTTCCCCAAACTGCTCAAGCGTTTCCGCCTTGTTCTTGCCCTGCAACGCGCCATAGTGTCGCTCGTTTAGTCGCCAGTGCCGCCGCACCGGAATCCACGGCCGATCTGCCGCGTGGAGCGCGATTTCAGCAGTTCGGATAGCTCGGCGTAGCAACGAGGTATGCAGCACATCAGGATGTAGTTCCTGCTCAGCTAGTAACTGGCCACCCCGCTCCGCTTCCGCCCGACCTGTCTCAGTCAGATCTACATCCACCCAACCCGTGAACTGATTCTTGGCATTCCAATCGCTTTGACCGTGTCGGAGAAGGACCAGCGTCATATCAGCAGTGCTCATGTTCCTATGGTGCCGCAGTCACCCGCGGTTAGCCGGGCACCTCTCCCGACGAATCCTTATCTGCCGACCCAGCAGTAGGACTTCCGGGGACATCTGCCGGCGCTAGATGCCGAAAAGCTGCCAGATTCTCGGTGGGCTCACCCCGAGAGAGCCGCCAGCGCCATTCCCGCTCAATCGAAGAGCGGAACCCACGCTCCAGAATCGCGTTGAAGTCACCATCGGCATGTTTCAAAATTGTTCCTAGTGCCTGATCGAAAGCCTCAGCAGACAGGGCCGCCATCGGAATCTTGGCCGTCAGATAGACGTCGCCGAGATGATCCACACAGTAATGGGCCGCCCCCATTCGCCGGTTCTGCTCCAACAGCCAGCGGTAGACCCCAGCCATATTTTCGTCGGGATGGCGCGCCACAAAAGCATTCAGGCTAACCCCGTGTGCGCCGATGCGGATCGAGACGGTGGTCTGCAATTTGCGTTCACCTGGCAACTGCACCACCAGCGTGCTCTCATCAGTCGTCTCTGGCTCTAGTCCCGCATCTGACAGAAACTGTCGGATTTGCTCCGCGGCATCGGTGGCATGATCTTTCATCATTCGTAGTTTGCCGACTCCACGACGTCGACGCCATTCCCAGCGATCGCCCGCCGATATCCAGCCGCTAAACCAGCCGCAGTAAGGCTCCAGTCAAACTGGGAGGCATGGGCCAGTCCACCAGCAGTGAGGGCGGCCAGTAACTCTGGCTGGGCGAGCAGCCGATCAATAGCCGCCGCCCAATCAACGGGATCGTGGCCGTCAACGAGTAGACCACTGCTGCCGGGGGCTACTGAACTTGTGAGGCCACCAACTCGGGCGGCCACCACCGGCGTCCCAGCGGCTTGCGATTCCAACGCGACCAGTCCGAATGATTCCGATCGGGAGGGCATTAGCAGTACGTCTGCACTGCGATAAAGGTCGACCAACCGGCTCGCCGTGGCTGGTGGGCGAAACTCCACGAGGTCGGCAATACCGGTTGCCATCGCTAGCTCATGCAGTTCTTGCAAATAGCCCGGCCCAACTCCCGATGGCCCGCCACACACCACGAGATGTACCTCATTCCGCAACGATGGCCGCTCTCGAACGAGTTCAGCGACCGAGCGGATGACGATATCTGGCCCCTTCAGCGGTTGCAATCGGCCAACGAACAACAAAATGCGTCGATCTACCGGAAGGCCTAACTGCATCCTCGCGGCCCACTGGTCACCAGGGTGAAAGGACTCGTGATTCACACCGGGCGGCACTACCAAAACTCGTTCCGGATCGGCGCCAGTCAACAGCATCAGGTCCTGCCGCTCAGCAGGGGTATTGGCGACCAACACATCAGCGGCCTCGACAAGTTGCTGCTCTACCCGCAGTCGGTGCGCCGGCTCAGGCGGCTGTTGTCGAGCCAAGTTTTTGGCCGCCCCCAGCGTATGCATACTGGCGATGATCGGGACGTTCCAGATCGGAGCGACGGCTTGGGCCACTGGCCCCGAGAGCCAGTAGTGCGCATGGACAGCGTCGTACCGAAGTTCCGGGATTTCTGCGGCTCGTTCAAGCACGCCGGCAGTGAAGTTTTGCAGAACCTCGGGAAGGTCGTTTTTCTCTTTCGAGGCGATTTCGCTGCCACCGATGTTGTGAACCTGCACCCCCGTTGCCAACCGTTGCCGATCAGCCAACTCGGCTGAAGTTCTCCTGGTGAAGATGTCGACTTCATTACCCGCAGCGGCAAGTTGACGCGAGACCTCGGCCAGATAAACATTCATTCCACCGGCATCGCCAACTCCGGGGGAGGCAAGCGGTGAAGTGTGCATTGAAATCATCGCGATTCGGTGCGGCCGAGTGTGGGGCATACCGCCTCCTTCCACCACCGACAACAACCGTTGCGGCAGCAGAATCATTCCCACTGCACCGGGGAGTTCAGAAACCGCTAGGGCTGCGAGACGTCCACTTCGCTGGGAACTGTGATTGATTCGTACGGGTCACCCGTCGCAATGTGAGCCACCCGTCGCGCCACCGTCACGGCATGGTCGGCAAAGCGCTCGTAGTACCGGGACAGCAGCGTCACGTCAATGGCCTCCTCCACTCCGTGCGACCAATCCGGCGACAAAACGATGCGGAACAGTTGCCGATGCAAGGCATCCATCTGATCGTCATAGCGACCGATGGTGGCCAACGCGACCAAGTCACGAGACAGGATGAGATCACCAGCGGCAAAGGCGACCCCTTCTGCCAAGTCACCCATCTCCGCGAAGACTGAGCCCAACTCGTCGGGGATGCTCGACTTCGGGTAGCGAAGACGCACTTGCTTAGCCACGTGCTTGGCGAGATCGCCCATGCGTTCAACCGACATCGAGATACGAATACCGCTCATGACCACTCGCAGATCAGCAGCAACAGGTTGCTGTCTGGCAGCGAGATCACTGCAGCGCGCATCGATTTCAGAGGCCAGCAAGTCAACGTTGGCGTCAGCCGCAATCACCGATTCGGCCAGTTCCAAATCGGCCTCTAACAGCGCCTTCGTGGCCTGCCGGATAGCGGTTCCAACCGCATGGGTCATCTCGACCAAGTCTCGGTCGACGTCAGATAAATCGCGCCGGAAGCGATCCCGCATGGAGCGCCTCCCATCATGCTCAGGCATCGGTCTAGGACTTAAGCGTCCTAGAAACCCCCGCATCTAAGTTCAGTATCAGTCTAGAGCCTGTCAATCGCCAGTGAGCGGGGTTTCTGCGCCGTTTGGGTGAATGACGCGTTACGGCAAAACTAACGTTTGGCATGACCTCGAAAAAACCTGGCCCGCAGACTCCGCTGTCACTTGCGCTGTTGGCAGCCTGTCGCGCAAACTCCTGCTAGACCAACATCCACTAGGAAAGGCTGCTGCCATCGCAGACCCGCGCAAGCGATCCCGTCGCATCTTTGGGAGGTCCGCCACCGGCGACGGTGACGGTAGTTCCACTGAACCGGCGGTTGGTGGAGTGCAAAACTCCCAACCCAGCGAACAACTGCTCAGCATCATTCGGCAGCTCCCTGGGACTTTGCTCCTCGTAGACGAAAATGACCGGTTGCACTACGCCTCCGAGGAAGCGGCAGAATCGCGACTCGTCCGACGCAAGCGAGTTGCCTACCGACCCATATCCGACTGCGCCGCTCTTGTTCGCGCGACCGGCAAATTGGCAGTTCGAGAAGTCTCGATTCCTCGCCCACCCATGAATGTAGGGATTTGGCAGCTGAGTGTTCGCGCAGTTCCGCTCGGGGGCGACTGGGTGCTCCTCGTCATTGATGACCTCACGGAAGAGAATCGAGTACTAGCCGTACGACGTGACTTCATTGCGAACATCAGCCACGAACTCAAGACACCCGTTGGCGCGGTTACGCTGCTCGCAGAGGCCCTAGTCGCCGCCCGCGACGATCCAGAAGCCGTCAGCCATTTTGCTGAAAAAATGCAGATCGAAGCGACTCGACTTTCCAACCTCATCAACGATGTCATTCACTTGTCACGGCTACAAGGTGAGGACCCACTGTTGGAGGCACAGGTTGTCTCCGCGACGTCAATCATTGAAGACGCGTTGGACTTTGTCCGGGAAACAGCAAAAGCCAACTCCATCGAGTTGACCCTCACCACCGAACCGGAACTCTGGATCTACGGCGATCTGGGACAATTGGTCGCCGCAGTGGGCAACGTCTTGTCCAACGCGATCGCCTACAGCCCACCCCATACGCAAGTCGTCGTCGCGAGCCGAAAGCGCGGGGCCATGATCGAAATCTCCGTTACCGACCAGGGAATCGGTATTCCCGAAGCCGAGCAAGACCGAATCTTCGAACGGTTCTATCGCGTCGATGCGGCTCGATCCCGAGTAACTGGTGGCACCGGACTGGGTCTGTCCATCGTGCGCAACGTCTGTAGTAACCACGGTGGCGACGTGCAGGTCTGGTCGGCGACCGGCGAGGGAGCCACCTTCACCCTGCGACTGCCCGAGTACCAGAAAGAATCCGAACCTGCCTAGGTTTGTCTACCACCGGATAACGCAAAAGGAGTGTCATGACCCGAGTTCTGATCGTGGAGGATGAGGATTCCATCCGCGATGCCGTTTCTTTCATGTTGCGTCGTGAAGGCTTCGAGGTTCAGGCAGTAGCGGATGGCAACGCAGCAATGGCTGCGTTCCTGAGCGAAGGTACCGATCTGATTCTGCTCGATCTCATGCTCCCCGGGATGTCGGGCACCGAGTTATGCCAGATGATCCGCAAGACATCACGGGTTCCGATCATCATGCTGACCGCAAAGGACAGCGAGGTTGACAAGGTCGTCGGATTAGAGCTGGGTGCCGACGACTACGTCACCAAGCCATTTTCTAGCCGCGAACTGACTGCCAGAATCAAGGCAGTGCTACGTCGCGGACAGCAAGAAATCGACGCGGAAGAGAATGAGTTGGTCATCGCCGCTGGCCCGGTTCACATCGATGTGGAACGACATGAAGTCACTATTCACGGGGAACCGGTGAACCTGCCACTAAAGGAGTTCGACCTTCTCGCGCTCTTCGCCCGCAACGCCGGTCGCGTACTCACTCGTGCCCAGTTGATTGAACGGGTGTGGGGCGCCGATTATGTCGGCGACACCAAGACGCTGGACGTCCACGTAAAGCGGCTGCGCTCCAAAATGGAACAAGACCCCAGCGCGCCGCAGTTACTCGTGACCATCCGCGGTTTGGGCTACAAGTTCGAGCCCGGGCCTAGTTCTGCCTAACGGTGGCTCTTCCCGCCACCAGCGCAGCCAACCCAACGCGGTAACTGCTACTCGCCGCCGTGACCGCCGGAGTGCTCCTCGACCTTCTTGACGACCTCGTCGGTGCCCTCCGGTGCAGCCGTGACGTAGGCCCCGTAAGGAGCCACCACCAGCGCTTCGAACTGGGCACTCGCTGCGGACTCAAAAACTAGCGTCAGGTCGGTATATGCACCGGGCGGTACCTCAAAGTCCGAGAACAGCGCCTGCTGGTCCGTACCAGCCATCACCTTCGCTGCCGACATCCCGGCTACCGGGATCGGCTCCGGCAATAGTTCCGCCTGGCTGTCTCCCGCCTTGATGCTGATCAGCGCATCTTCATTACTCGTGGGGTTGTACAGCGTGCCGAGGAACGCCGCTTTGCCCGAGCCAGGATTGCCGGCCACAATGGTGGCGTTGTCGATCAGCATGCCTTCAACTTCAATTGCGATCCCATCACCGGACCGGCCTTGCACCTTCGTTGCCGCATCATCACCGGTGGCACAACCCGTAGCAATGGGGGCCAGCACCAGCGCGACTGCGGCAAGCATGATGGCGGAGCGATTCACAGACGCCTCCTCGTAGTAACTCGTCGCCAGACTAGCCAACCTAGCTCGCCGCCACTACACGACCACTCAAGGAGGAGGACAAGTTGCCGGTGTTTGTCGGCCATCTCGTCTCGGACCAAGATCAACGTCGCTGCCTAGCGCCAGTCTTCGCCTTCGGATGCAACAGGTGCGCGTGTTACTCTGGTAACCCGGGAAGGGGTTTCTGCGCATGACGTTCAAAGTCGGCGACACCGTCGTCTATCCGCATCACGGAGCTGCTGAGATCAATGCGATCGAGCACAAAAACGTCAACGGAAAAGATCTAGAAATCTTGGTGCTGCAAGTCCATCAGGGCAATCTCATCGTCCGGGTCCCAGCACAAAATGTTGACTTGGTCGGGGTGCGAGATGTCGTCAACTCCGAAGGCCTCGATGAGGTGTTTGAGGTCCTCCGGAAGCCCTACGTCGAGGAGCCCACCAACTGGTCTCGGCGCTATAAGGCGAACCTGGAGAAATTGGCCTCCGGCGACGTAGTTCGCGTGGCGGAGGTCATCCGAGACCTCTGGCGACGGGACCAAGATCGTGGCCTATCCGCCGGCGAAAAACGCATGTTAACCAAGGCACGTGCGGTTCTGGTCAGCGAATTAGCACTAGCTGAAGACACCAATGAGGACAAAGCCGAGGCCCTTCTCGACGAGGTACTGGCTTCCTAGCCTCATGGGCTACACACTGACCTTGTGAGTCCTGCAGTCAAAAAGAACGGCTTTATCGTCGAGATATTGCGTCTCCTAGTCGTGGTCTTCGGCGGCGCGGTCGGTGTGCAGATCGCCAGCAGCATCGTGGACGACCCCAATGCTGAAGTCTTGGGGATTTTCACCGCTCCAATGTTGGGGCTGATCATTGGGGGCGGGCTCGGTTACTCGTTGGGGGGCGCGCTGGCTCGCTATCTCGTCAAGGTGCTCGACCGAGGAGATCGAGCGCTGGACGGCATAACTCCTGAAGAACTTGTATCCGGCACGATCGGTGCAGTCGTCGGTAGCGTTCTCGCCTCCATTGTGGTGTGGCCAATCTTTCTAGTGGCCGAGCCTCTAGTTGGGCTGACCATTTTCGCTTTCATCGTGGTCTTGGCGGGCGCCTTCGGCTTCACCGTGGCGCAGCGCCGACGAGAAGCAGTGCTCAGCGTTGCCGGAGCCAAGGCCGGGGGTCGCCAATCTCATCCGGTCCGACTACTCGACACCTCAGTGGCAATCGATGGCCGAATTGTGGATGTCGCCAAGGCCGGTTTTGGGCTTGGCCGGATCGTGGTCTGCCAACCAGTGTTGGACGAGTTACAGCAACTTGCTGATACCTCCGAAGAAACTCGGCGGGCGAAGGGCCGGCGCGGGCTAGACACCCTTGAGGTACTGCGACGCACCTCTGGTATTGAACTGCAGGTGATTCCGGATGAAGTTCCCGAGGTAGTTGATACCGACGCAAAACTCGTCCAGTTGGCACTTCGCAATGACTACGCCCTGCTGACCACCGATACCGGTCTCGCGCGAGTCGCCCAGGTGTCCGGCGTGCAGGTTCAAAATCTCCACGCGCTTTCGATCGCACTGCGTCCGCCGGTGACAGTTGGCGAAACTGTGTCCGTCCGCCTGATTCGGGAAGGCAAAGAGGCTGGTCAAGGAGTCGGTTATCTCGATGATGGCACCATGGTTGTGGTGGAAGACAGTCACGCGAAGATCGGTGGTGACGTTGACGTCGAGGTCACTAGCGTGCTGATGACCTCGAACGGACGTATGGCATTTGCACAACTGAGGAGCTCCTGATGAGTGTTGGCTGCATCATCCCCGCTG
The DNA here is from genome assembly GCA_022599915.1 of Actinomycetes bacterium. Lineage (NCBI taxonomy): Bacteria > Bacillati > Actinomycetota > Actinomycetes > Actinomycetes bacterium. Next base: position 25,699 of record JAHZLH010000044.1, on the reverse strand, counting down.
CCGGGCGCGGCGAACGAATGGGCGGTGGACAACCGAAGGCGCTGCGGATGCTTGCCGGATCCACCCTGCTGGAACACGCGGTTCGAGCGATGGCAGCGAGCCGGGCAGTCGAACACATTGTTGTTTCAGCTCCACCGGACCAACTGGCGGCAACCACATCTCTACTGACCGGGCTGGGAGTAGCAGCCAACGTGGACATCGTTGCCGGTGGCGAATCTCGCACCGGATCGGTCCGCCGTGGGCTGGCAGCTTTGCCTCTGCACTGCAGTATCGTTCTGGTCCACGACGCAGCTCGACCGCTAGTTCCAGTGGATGTCATCGACCGGGTGATTAATGCAGTCTCTGGCGGAGCGGGTGCGGTAGTCCCGGTCGTCCCCGTGGTGGACACCATCAAAGAAGTCGATGCGGCAGGGCAAGTTATTCGCACCGTTGACAGAAATGAACTGCGTGCGGCACAGACACCACAAGGTTTCACGGCCGATTTACTGCGCGCAGCGCTATCAGTGGATCGGGTGGAGGCGACTGACGATGCTGGACTGGTCGAACTGCTAGGAGAACCGGTGTTGGTAGTGCCAGGCGATGAGGAGGCGATGAAGGTCACCCGACCTATTGATCTCCTTGTCGCCGAAGCGATCGTGCGGCGGAGGTCGGGGCGTGTTCACTGATCTGCGGGTAGGCATTGGCGTAGATGTCCATCGCTACGACAGCGCCACGCCGCTGATGCTTGCGACGTTGTCTTGGCCCGATGAACCCGGGTTGGTAGGCCATAGCGATGGTGATGTCGCTGCTCATGCCGCCTGCGATGCCCTCTTTGCCGCTGCTGGCATGGGCGATCTCGGATCCAACTTCGGTGTGGATGAACCCGAACTGGCCGGTGCCAGCGGATCCAGGCTGCTGGCAGAAACTGCGACTCGACTGCGCGCAGCCGGTCATTCGCCACAAAACATCTCCATCCAGATCATCGGTAACCATCCGCGCTTCGCGCCACGACGAACAGAAGCCTGCGAGTCCATGTCACTAGCGGTCGGCTGCCACGTCCATGTCAGCGCCACCACCTCTGACGGCCTGGGATTGACTGGTCGCGGGGAGGGTCTAGCAGCCATTGCCACCGCACTCGTGGCAATTCGTGCCGCCTAACGCATCGGCGGCGGATCAGTCTCGCTAGCCTTAACGAGTGACGTTGCACATCCATGACACCGCCTCGCGAAGCCTGCGCGAGTTTGTACCGGTTACACCGGGTCAGGCTTCGATCTATGTCTGCGGTGCCACCGTGCAGTCAGACCCACACATCGGACATATGCGTTCAGCCATCGCCTTCGACATCCTGCGACGATGGCTCAGCCACAACGGCTACGAGGTAACACTGGTCCGAAACGTCACCGACATCGATGACAAGATCCTGACCAAATCAGCTGCAGCAAATGAGGAATGGTGGGCGTGGGCCTACCTACACGAACAGCGCTTCTCCGACGCCTACCGACTGTTGGGGGTACTCCCACCCAGCTACGAGCCACGAGCAACCGGTCATATTCCGGAGATGGTCGTGCTGATGCAGCGCCTCATTGATGCAGGTCACGCCTACGCAACCGACGACGGCGACGTGTATTTCGATGTGGGCTCCTTCGCCGACTACGGCAAACTCAGCGGTCAGCGACTGGACGATATGCAGACCGCGTCCGATTCCAAGTCGACCGCCAAACGCGATCCCCAGGATTTCGCACTGTGGAAAGGGGCACGAGAAGGCGGACCGTCGTGGCCGACCCCATGGGGGCCGGGCCGCCCGGGTTGGCACTTGGAGTGCTCCGCCATGGCAGTCAAGTACTGTGGTGCCGAATTCGATATCCACGGTGGTGGCCTAGATCTGGTCTTCCCTCATCACGAGAACGAAGTCGCCCAATCACGTGCGGCGGGAGATGGATTCGCCCGCTACTGGATGCACAACGGCTGGGTAACCACGGCCGGCGAGAAAATGAGCAAGTCGTTGGGTAACTCGCTGCTGGTCAGCGAGTTAGTCAAGCGTGTCCGCCCGGTCGAACTGCGCTACTACATGGGCTCTGCTCACTACCGCTCGATGCTGGAGTTTTCACCTCAGGCTCTCGACGAAGCAGCCGCTGGATTCCGCCGGATCGAGTCCTTTGTGCGCCGGGCGACGTCAGCTACTGGTGGCGTGGATCCCACTGCTTTCCCAGTACCGGACGAGTTCGCAGTGGCGCTGGATGACGACTTGGGAGTGCCAGCGGCCCTTGCAGTACTGCACGAACAGGTCACCCGAGGGAATGAGGCGCTAGCACAAGGCCAAGACGCTACCAAAGCCGTGGGACAGGTCCGCGCCATGGCCGGTATTCTGGGAGTAGATCCGCTCGACCCCATGTGGGCGGCAGCCGGCGACAACCGCGGTGAGGCAGCACTAGACAACGTCGTCAACTACCTATTGGAACAGCGGGCAATGGCCCGAAGCGAAAAGGACTTCGCCACGGCTGATCAGATTCGTGCGCGACTTACCGATGCCGGACTGGTCATTGAAGACGGCGCCGATGGTTCCACTTGGTCGTTCGACGAGACTGGGAACTGATATGGCAGGCAACTCGTCGCGACCGGGTGCGACTCGCAAGAAGAAGAATCAACCGAGTACCGGCTCGGGCGGACAACGGCGTCGTGGCCTAGAAGGAAAAGGCCCAACCCCGAAAGCCGAGGATCGGACAGGTCATCCTGCTGCCCGAAAAGCACAGCGACGGTCCAGCAAGGACCGGGAGGCAGCGACTCGTCGAGAGGTGATCCTCGGCCGCAACGCAGTAGACGATGCACTGGCTGCTGGCATACCAGGAATCGAGTTGGTGATTGCCGAGTCGATCGGAGATGACTCCCGGATCACGCGGGCTCGCGCCACAGCAACCGGCGCCGGCATCCCCGTGGTGGTGAAGAACAAGAAAGATTTGGATCGCCTGGCCGATGGCTTGCCCCATCAAGGCATCGCCTTGCAGGTGGCCCCGTTCGACTACGCGCAGTTGCACGACGCAATCGGCAACGCCCCTAAGGATGACAGCCAACCCATCATCGTAGTGCTGGATCATTTACAAGATGGCCGCAACCTAGGCGCAATCGCACGCAGCGCGGCCGCCTTTGGTGCGGCTGGCCTCGTGATACCCAACCGCCGAGCAGCCGGGGTCACGGCAGCAGCCTGGCGAGCCTCTGCAGGCGCACTCGCCCGTTTACCTGTCGCTCGGGTAACTAACTTGTCTCAGTCCATCTCCTCCTTGCAAAAGGCGGACTATTTGGTCGTGGGGCTAGCAGCTGCTGGCGGAACACCGCTGCACAGCGTGGACGCAGACATCCTGGATCGTCCGGTAGCACTGGTTGTTGGAAGTGAAGCCGATGGCCTTTCCCGTCTGGTGGCATCAAAGTGTGACCTGCTTGTCACCATCCCGATCCTGGCAACTACTGAGTCACTTAATGCGTCCACGGCTACCGCCATCGCACTGGACCGGTTGCGCAACGGCTAGCCCACCGGATCAGACCGCGAGCAGGGCTGGCATTGCCCTCCGGAAGCCGAAGCCCACTACGTCGCTTACCTCCCCTACAATCGGGGCATCGCCGGCGTGGCGCAATTGGCAGCGCACCTGTCTTGTAAACAGGTGGTTAGGGGTTCGAGTCCCCTCGCCGGCTCCAGTCTCGACAGAGATGTCGCGAGCCATCCCCCTCCTTTGCTGTCAGAAAGAGAAAAGAGATAGGCCACGGGGCATGCTAACTTGCAGTCATGAAATCACTGCGCGTCACGATTGCGTCACTCTCGGCTGTCTTCTTGGTGGGCAGCCTCATCACCGCCGTGGCTCCAGCACAGGCTGGCTCAGCCGAAAAAGTCGAGATCGCGACCTACAACATCTGTCGCCCAAAGACGTGTGGCGATGTTGGCGGAACCTGGCCGGAGCGCAAAAAGAAGATTCTTCGAACCATTGAAAAGGCCAAACCCCAGTTGCTCGCGCTTCAGGAAGTAGACGACTACGACGGCACCGCTAAAGAATTCGAAGCCGAGCTTGCCGACCAGGGCTACCAGATTGCCCCGGTAGGAAGCGATCGCTGTCGGCCAGTCTCCTGCGCCAACCGAATCTTCTACCGGACAGCAACCTTCAGGCTCCTTCCTGAAGGAGGTATCGGATCGGTCGAACCGTCGGCGTTCACATCGCCGGATCACTACGACGATGATGTGAAGGACCGTCCGCTCGGCTACGCCCTACTTGAGCACCTCAAGACCGGCAAGCGAATCTTCGCGGTTTCGCTGCATCTTCCGCCTCAGCACAAGCAAGAGCCAAAGCTGGCAGAGCAGGCCAGAGCCGCGCGCAATGACATGGCCAAAGGCCTGCCCAAGTGGGTCGACCAGCACTTGGCACAGATCGGTGGCCCGGCGCCGATTCAACTCTTCATGGGGGATGTGAACGCAACTCTGGGCAAGGAAAACCCCACGCCGCAAAAGATCTGGAACAAGCAGGGGTACACGAACGCGGAGAAGGCAAAGAAGGCCATCAACACGAACTACGGAACGATCAACAAGACCGGTCAGGACTCCAAGTGGGACGGCTTTCCGCCGAAGCCGCGCTATTACAACAACGGCTCACCCAAGATTGACGTCATCTACTCCAAAGGCATACCCAAGCCAAAGAAATACGAGATCGTTCTCAACCTGAAGAAGAACGGGAAATTCGATAAGAAGTACCACGGGTCGGATCACAACATGGTTCGTGCCGTCATCAAGCTTTCCTGACTAGGTTTCCAAGGCACCGGTTCACGTACATCGCTGCTATCGACTAGTTACGGTGCCGCAGTCGGTGCTGTCGATCGATTCGTCCGGCATGACAGTCCGACACCGATAGGCGCTGGTGATATTGGCTTCCGCGAGATCTGCTCCCGTGAGATCAGCTCCCGTGAGATCAGCTCCGGCAAAGTCCGCACCGGTCAACTGCGCAGCTGCGAGTCGGGCGTAGGCCAAGTTGGCGTCTCGAAAACTCGTTGCGACGGCTTCTGCGCCACGCAAGTTTGCCGAACCCAGATTTGCACTAGCAAAGTCGGCAGCGAACAGATCCTGGCTAGAAAGGTCTGCGTACTCCAGGTTCGCCTGCGTGAAGTCGGCCCCAACCAAATCACGTTGCGGTGATGACAAGGACATACCAACGAGGTCCTGACCGGAATAATCCGGGCCTCGATAATCAGCCGTGAGACTAAGTCCGAGCAACGAGACCAGAACTACCGCAATAGCGACTGCAATAGCTTTTCGCTCCTGCGTCAGCCGACCCAATACTGCATTTGGACGTGATGGCTGCCGACGAGCGTGGAGCACGGGCTCTTCCAGCAGTAGTGACGCGCTCAAGTCTGCCAATGGGAACCCACACCGATGGCAGGAAGTTGCACCGACCCCCAGCGCTGACTTACAGAAAGGGCAGGGTCGGACCGTATCCTTAGTCCTTGGCCAAGCCGCCATCATCCACCCCCTCGGTCCTATAACTATCTCCTTCTCCAGTGTGGCTCTGGGTGCATCCCGTAGGCAAACCCCTTGCTGTCTGCTGCATCACATCCAGCGCGTTCGGTGACCATTGACCTAATCGACACGTACCCGCCCAACTAGATCTATTGGGCTAGCAAGCAAGACTGAATCACGGGGCAGCTCAGCCATCACTATCTCGGCACCGAGGGTGAGGCTGCGGAGAGAACTTGAGAGGTGGCCGCCCTCAAGCGGGAGACGCTCAACCGACTGGTGGTATAGCCTGAGCGATGTACCCAAGGCACCCGTTATGTCCACGGCACCCGTTGTGCCCACGGCACCGGTAGTCGCATTTGTTCTGGCTCGAGGACCGCCAGGCAGGTAGTACTCGTCGCGGTAGCCACTGGCTGGATCGGGGTGGATGTTGTCAGAGTCGCTCAGCTGGAAAATCCTGTTTCCGACCGCTCTCATCGGTCTTGGATTGTTGGCGCCACATGCGGTGGCCGCTCCCGTTCCTCCGACCGAATCAGCCACCTTCAGCGGGGACATTGGCACGGGCGAAAAGAATGGAAGCGGCCGGGTTCTTGGTGATAGCCAAGGAAGTTTCCTCGTGAAGTTCGCCGGATTCGCCAACGGATCAACGCGCAGCATACTGCGCCGAGCTGGCGCCCGGCTGGCTAAGGAAGATATTGCTGGCGTGCGGGGTCCGATCTTCAACGGCGCAGCCGTCGACCTCAACAGCAAACAACTCCAGCGGCTTCGCAAGTCTCCGCTGATTCGAAAGGTTGAGCGCAACCACACCATTACCGCCTCCACGCCATCCGCGACCACAGCAACAACAGCCACCCCATATTGGAATCTCAGCCGGATCAACCAACGTTCACTGCCGCTGGATGGGATCTTTGATCCGGTCGGCACGGGCGCGGGTGTGCATGTCTATGTGGTTGATTCCGGGGTCAACGTCAACCTGCCGGAGTTTGCTGGCCGCGTCGGCCAGGGTGTCTACCTACCCACTGTCGCGAACTCCGCCTATGACTGTCAGGGGCACGGTACCCATGTGGCAGGCACCGCACTCTCCACAACGTATGGGGTTGCGAAACAGGCCATCGTTCATTCGGTGAGAGTCTTGAACTGTGCTGGTCAAGGCCAAAGCTCCGGACTGCTCCTGGCGCTGAACTGGATCGCGGAGAACGTGGAACGTCCGGCGATCATCAACGCGAGTTTTGGTGGCCCGACAAGTGACCTAATGGATGCGGCCATCGCAGAAACGGTTTCCCGCGGGATCCTGACGGTAGCGGCCGCCGGAAACGACACTGCCAATGCCTGCACCCAATCACCCGCGAGCGAGCCAGCAGTGATCACGGTCGGCGCCACCGATCCCAGAGATCGGCAAGCCGGATTTTCCAACTACGGTTCATGTCTGGACACTTGGGCTCCGGGTGTTGGGATTTCTTCGGTGGGGTTGCTGGGGCAGGAGAACGTCCTCTCCGGAACCTCCATGGCAGCGCCAGCAGTCAGCGGAGTGGCCGCTGTGTTGTGGAGCCTCTATCCCACCGCAGACGCTGCGGATATCACCAATCTCGTAGCCAAGTCCGCGACCACCGGAACGCTGTCTTTGAGTAAACCGGGCAGCCCGAACCGGCTGGCATATATCGAGCGACAGGTGCCGGTATTGCCGTATCAGACACCGGGGAAAGTTCGGAAACTGAAGTCAGGCAAAACCACTTCCAACAGCGCGACCGCAACGTGGAAAGTTCCCAAGAGCGATGGCGGCACGAAAATCACCAAGTACCAAACCAGAATCAAGCTAGGCGGCAAGTGGCAGGGCTGGCAAGCGAAGAAGGCCAAGAAACTCAAGTCCAGCAAGAAGAACCATTACAAGTGGACCTGGTCAAAACTCAAATCCGGCAAGAAATACCCAGTAGAAGTGCGGGCGAGGAACACTTTCGGTTACGGCCCCAAGGTCAAGCTTTCACTGCGAACCGACAAGAACTAATCCAGGCGGACCGCCACCACAGATTTAGCGACGCAGATCGAACTCTTTCAATATGTCCGAGATGCCTGATTGTGACGATTCATCGATCTGCTATTCACTTTTTGTTAACCTTGAAGTACCCTAGAGTTACCTATTCTTCGAGGTGAACCATGAGTTCCATTCTGACCTACCTGCATCGGCAGTTCAGTGGTGACGAGAATGATCGTCGACCACGGCTTTTCCGCCGGATTCTTCCCACCTCATACGCCACCGCACAGCCACTCAACGGCACGCAAATGGCCCGACTACACATCCATACTTTTCACTGACGACGACTGCCTCGCGAGCCGCCACACCTTCCGGCGAACTAGCCGAATCTGCCAGTAATGTAATCCTCGGTGGCCTTTTCAGTCGGAGTACTGAATATCTTTTCAGTCGTCCCCATCTCAATGAGATGACCCGGTTCTCCCACCGCTGACAGCGTGAAGAACGCTGTGGTGTCACTAACCCGACTAGCCTGCTGCATGTTGTGGGTCACGATCACCACGGTGTATTCCCGCTTGAGATTCATGATCAAATCCTCAATGGCTAGCGTAGAAATCGGATCTAGGGCTGAGCACGGCTCATCCATCAGCAAAACGTCCGGCTTCACCGCAATCGCTCGGGCAATACAGAGTCGTTGCTGCTGACCGCCAGACAGGCCAGCCCCGGGACGATCGAGGCGATCCTTCACCTCATCCCACAGATTCGCGCTGCGCAACGCCTCCTCCGCGGTATCGCGCAGCACCTGTTTACTCTTGATGCCATTCAGTTTCAGACCCGCCACGACATTCTCGAAAATGCTCATAGTGGGGAAGGGATTGGGACGTTGGAATACCATCCCCACATCACGACGTACCGCTACTGGATCTACCTCTTCATCGAGAATGTTGACCCCATTCATCTCGATGCGACCCTCAACCCGGCCACCGGGGATAGTTTCAATCATCCGGTTGAGCGAGCGGATGAAGGTGGTTTTGCCGCAACCGGAGGGTCCGATGAAGGCGGTGACTGCGTTCTTGGCGATGTGCATCGATACGCCTTCGACAGCGAGGAATTTGCCGTAGTAGACGTTGACGTTTGTTGCCTCGATGGTTTTCGACATTGTTTTCGCTACCTCTTGATTCCACTGAAGCGGCTGATGAATCTGGCTCCGATATTGAGCAGCATCACTATCAGGATAAGGGTGAGCGCGGCTGCCCAAGCCCGCTCTTGGCCGGGGGGCAGCGGATTGCCGCGTTCAACATTGATCATCAGCGGCAGTGCCGCCTGCTCGCCTTGGAAAGGATTAGGGTTGAGTGAAGCGGTGTAGCCGACCAGAATCAGCAACGGAGCGGTCTCTCCCATAATTCGGGCGATACCCAACATGATCGTCGTAATGATTCCGCTCATGGCGGTGGGAAGCACCACTTTGGTGATGGTCTTGTACCGCGACACTCCGAGCGCGTAGGAAGCTTCGCGCAATTCGTTGGGAACGATCCGCAGCATCTCCTCAGTGCCACGCACTACCACCGGGACCATCAATAGCGCCAGCGCCAGTGACACCAGTAAGCCCATCCGGTTGAAACCGAGGGTGGTGATGAAAAGCGCGTAGATGAAAAGTCCGGAAACGATCGAGGGAATACCGGTCAACACATCAGTCATGAAAGATGCCGGCTTCACGAACGGCTTGTCGTGATACTCCACCAAGTAGATTCCCGCCAGCACCCCTACTGGCACCGCAATGAGCGTGGCGATTCCCGCTTGCATCAAGGTGCCCTGGATCGCCGCCGCGGCACCGCCGCCGTAGTCGTTGGGACCCACATTGCGCATGGAGGTGGTCCACCACTCGGGGGTAATCACCAACGAGATACCTCGGCTTATGGTGATCCACAGCACCCAGACCAGCGGGATGATCGCAAGCAAGAAAGCGCAGAAGACCACGACGCGCATCATGCGGTCGACCAATCGTCGACGGCCGGTAACCGGGGTCAACGAGGAGGGAGACTCCGGACTGTTCCGTTGCTGCGCAGTGGTGCTCATTCGGTGAAGTCCTTGCGCTTGGCGATGATGGATCGCGCGATGGCGTTCACGATGAAGGTCATCACGAACAGCACCAGACCAGCTGCGATGTAGGCGCCAGTCTTTTCTGGTGAGTCGAACTCAGCCGCGTTGTTGGCGATTTTGGACGCGAAGGTTTCACCACCAGCAAAGATCGATGGATTGAACTCACTCCCCGGTGCCGGCTTGGAGAGGATGATGACAACCGCCATAGTTTCACCCAGTGCTCGACCGAGGCCCAACATGGATGCGGAGATCACGCCCGGGCGGCCGAAGGGCAACACCGTGGTACGCACCATTTCCCATTTGGTGGCACCGAGCGCGAGTGCCGCTTCCTTGTGCAGCAAGGGCGTCTGGTCATAGACCTCGCGACTGATCGCCGTGATGATCGGCAGGATCATGATCGCAAGTACCAAACCGATGGAGTACACCGTCCCCGGTGAGGTCAGCCCAGGAGCGAACAGCGGGAACCAGCCAACGGTTTCACTCAGCCAGTCGCCGAACGGCTTCATCGCCGGCGCGAAGACTTGAATGCCCCACAGGCCATAGACGATGGAGGGAACCGCAGCAAGCAGATCGACCAGGGAAGCTATCGGCTTGGCGATTTGTCGCGGTGCGTACTGCGTAATGAAGATGGCAATGCCAATGGCGATAGGTACCGCGATCACCATGGCCATAACCGAACTGAGGATCGTGGTCCAGGCTAGGTCCAGGATGCCAAAACGAAGATCATCTGGATTTTGGACATTCCATTCCCGCGAGGTCAAGAAGGGAACCTGATCCGCCAGAATCGAGGGAATTGCCTGCCATAACAGGAAGACACCTACCGCAACGACGGTAGCGATGACCAGGATTCCCGAGCCGCTCGCCAAGAACCCAATGACTCGGTCTCCAGTACGACCGGTCTGCCTGAGCAGAACGTCGTCCGGGTCTTGGTCAGTCGTCGTGCTCATTGGTCCTCGTGGTTGTTTGTAAAAGGGGGCTAGGCGCTGCTAGAGCGAGCCTAAACCCGATAGGGCTGGTGGTTCAGCAAGCCGAACAATATTTTGTGACTGTTGTTACTTTGCCGCTCACAACAGTGATGTCCCGGACGGGATCGCGGTGGGGCGATCCCGTCCGGGACAACGAACCTACTGCAAGGCAGCCACTGCGGTGCGCACCTTATCGGCGACCGTGGGCGGCAGGGCAGCGTAGCCCAGTGCGTCCAACACACTCTGACCATCGTCGGATGCGGTGTAGGTCAAGAAGGCCTTAACCCGCTTGGAATCCTCTTCGCTCAATCCGGCAGAGCAGGCGATCTCGTAGGTCACCAGCACGATCGGGTATGCGCCCGGTTCGGAGGTGCTGTAGTCAATCTCCATCTCGATATCGTTGCCAGAACCTACGACCTCGCTAGCGTCGAGTGTCTTGCCAGCGCTCTCGCCGGAGAGCACGACCGGACCAGAGCCGTTATCGATTTCGGCGATACCCAGACCGCCGTCGCGAGCGTAGGACCACTCCACGTAGGTAATGGAGTTGTTGTTCTGAACCGTGGCGGTTTGCACACCAGCGGACTTTTCCTTGCCCTCGCCGGTCCCGGTCCAGCTCTTGCTGGGTTCATCCGGCCAAGCCTTCGGTGCCGCCGCATTCAGGTACTGAGCAAAGTTTTGCGTGGTACCTGACTCATCGGAACGGTAGAACACCGTGATCGGGGCGTCAGGTAGCGAGGCTCCCGCGTTGAGATCGGCAATAGCTGGATCGTTCCACTTCTTGATCTTTCCGGAGAAGATATCCGCGGTTACCTCGGAATTCAGCACCAACTTGTCGAGACCCTCGACGTTGTATGCAACGGCAACTGGTCCAACCACCATCGGTAGGTTCCATGCGTCGTTACCTTCGCAGCGCTCTTTCGCATCAGCAACTTCGCTGTCTTCAGCGTCCAAAGCCGAGTCAGAGCCAGCAAACGCCACCTGACCAGCAAGGAACTGCTGAATGCCAGCACCCGAGCCAGTGGGGTTGTAGTTGACCGTGGCGTCGGGGCAAGCCAGTTGGTACTGCTTAATCCACTCGGTCATTGCGTTGCCCTGGGCCGACGAGCCCTCGGAGCTTAGCGTGCCGCTGGCACAATCAATATCTAGTGTCGAGCCGCCATCAGCGTCCGTTGAGCCGCTCTCTGAACATGCTGAGAGTGCCAGGATTCCGGCTGCTGCTAGGACAGTCGCCCGAGCAAATGGGGTGATCTTCACCCTTACCTCCAAATGTGTAAATCAGATCTCTTGATCGATACCGAGAGCGTAGGAGAAGCCAACCCAACACCAACATCTGAAAAGGTGAACTGCGGACGAACGATCAACGAAGAAACAGTGCTCAGGTAGTGACCGAACCCAACGCCACCAAATCCTCGCACGCAGTTTCCCTACACGTCGCCTGACGTTGTCTTCACCGCAACTACTTCGACGGGTACCGTGGAAGTGGTGATGGAGGAAATCGTGGACGAGCAGGATCCTGGCGATATCGGAACCACTGAAACTGCCAACCAGAACTACAGTTGGCGCGACACTTGGCTCCGGCCGATAGTCATCGCACCAATCGTCATCTTCCTTATCGCTGGTCTCGCGGCGGGTGCGTGGCTGTTTCAGCCCTGGAAACTCTTCGTAGATGACGTAGTTGATGAGGCTGCACCCACGTCGCAAACCACTTCTCCGAATCCTACGAGTAGCGCAGCCCCCGAACCCGAGCCAGCACCAAAAGTTGTTGCGAAGGGCAAGTTCATTAGCCACGAACACCAGACCACCGGCACGGCCAAGGTTGTGGAACTCCCCGACGGTGATCGGGTCCTGCGGTTGGAGAATTTTGAAACGAGCAATGGCCCGGATCTAAAGGTGTGGCTAGCGGCTGCCCCAGTCGTCCCTGGCACCGACGGCTGGTTCGTATTCGATGACGATGAACATGTCGACCTCGGACCACTCAAGGGCAACATCGGCAATCAGAACTACAAGATCCCGACAAAAGTGGACCTCGATCAACTCAGCAGCGTGTCCATCTGGTGCGATCGGTTCAGCGTCTCCTTCGGCGCCGCAGAACTTTCGGCAACTACCTAGCAGCACGCCACCGCGACCAAGTCGGCATCACCGGCGTTGCGCGACGACCCGTAGTAGCGGAACCGGTAGTTCGGTCCCTATCCGCAGTCTGCACAGACTAGCTACCGCTCGATCCTTGGCGGCCTGGCTGCGGCCAGGGGTATACAGCGCTGACACCGCCAAGGCCGCATCGGCGGGCTGCAGCAATCGGAAACCAAACCTTTCCCGGGCAACATCCGTCACCACTAGTCCCGCTTCCGCCAACTCACGGCGAATCCGGCTGACCGACACTACCTGCGGCATCGCGCCAGGTCCGCGTAACGGAATACTGAGCCGCACTAGAGGTTCGATATCTGAGATTCGTAGTGGCCAGGGCGTGGGCAGCATCATTGCCAGTACTCCACTTGGGCGCAGCACCCGCGCGATCTCGGCCATCACCAGGTCCAGCCGTTCTGCCAACATCAGCGCCATGGAGGACACCACCACGTCTACCGCTCCCGACCCGACCGGCAAGTGACTCATGTCTGCCGCAACAGCCACCCGTCGCCCGATGCTGCGACCACGTTGCAACTCGGCCGGACTGCGATCAATGCCGAGGTAGCGAGTTGTCACAGGCAGCGTTGGGCGCAGCGGCATGCTTCCGGCCCCCAAATCCACCACGGTGGTGGGCGCGACTGGCAGTGCCTCGATCAACCATTGATACGGATTGCGATTGGCCCCATTGCTACTCCGCGCTAGCACTCGCTCAGTAATTCCGGGGTGATCGTGGTGATACCGCGTTAGATATCGCTGCCAATCCACTGCCATGTCCACACCTTCTCAGAGCAGGTTTTCCGGTCGGCGAACCCATCGAAGCTATTGGCAACTATGCTCAGGACAACTGTCCACGACAAACCACTCATTTGGAGTGCGCAATGACGCTGAAGAATCGCTTTCAACTTGCCTCGGCCGCTGGCCTGGTAATCATCATGGCGCTTTCTGGCTGTTCCAGCAGCGACTCCGCGGAGTCAACCGATTCGGCTGACTCAACGCCAACCTTCGCCCCGGAGGCCGAGGGCGAGATCGACACTGGTGACGGCACCAGTGGTGCGAGTACATCTGCTGATGAGTATTGCCAGCAGGTTAGTGAATCCGTACAGGAATACCGGGATTTTCTCGACAATCCAAACGACGCCGGTAAGGCGGAGGAACTCGTCCAACGCAGTCAAGAACTCAGTGAGGTCGCTCTCGAGATTGCTGGTAACCCCAACCTCTCCGAGGCGGAACGAGATCAGATCGACACCTGCACTGAGGAACTGGTCAACGCTCGCGTCGGCGGCGAGTAGCCACAGCTCAAGATCGGGAACCCACAACTCACCACGTCTACGGGCGGTGACATCCGCCCCCTGTCCTTAGGAGGTTCTGTGCTCGACGAGTGGCTGACCTCTTGGGGTGTTCAACTGCCCCAGATCGAAACCGGGCTGCCCATCTGGCCGGTCATTGCGGTCGTCGTGCTGATGTTGATGATCAACGTCGCTGCAAACAAAGCCATTCAGAGCTATTACCTGTTCTGGACGCTGGGCGGGTCCGTAGTCGTACTCGCGCTGGGACTGTTGGACGGTTGCACCTGGGGAGATCTTGGTCTCGCGCCCAATACATGGATCTCCGGTGCCATTTGGGGCGCTGGCCTGATGGCGATCGTTTTCGCGGTCTACGCGATCGGATCAATCTGGCGGCGCACTCGCGAGGCTTTCCGGGACAACAACATTGCGGGACTGTCGTTGCCACGCTTGTTCTGGCAGGCACTCGTCGAACTGCCATTCGGAACTGTGTTGTTTGAGGAGATTGCCTTTCGGGCGGTGCTCTGGGCGATGCTGGCCCGCCGCTATGGCGTCGGCTGGGCCACGGTGTTGTCAGCGCTGCTCTTTGGTTTGTGGCACATCCTGCCCTCGCTGGACCTCCATCTGCGGAACCAGCGCATCGGTGAAGTGGGTGGCAACCGGGCCCGCATCATCGCCATCGTGGGATCAGTCATCACCACCGCCATCGGCGGGTTCATCTTCTCGCTGCTACGGATCGGAACCGGCTCACTGCTGCCCCCCATGGGGCTGCACTGGTCTACCAACGGCTGGGGTTACCTCTTCGCTCGGCGGGTCTCTGGACGCGACCCGAAATCCTAATCTTCGGATATCCCCGTTCCCCGTTCCCCGTTCCCCGTTCCCCGTTCCCCGTTCCCCGTTCCCCGTTCCCCGTTCCCCGTTCCCCGTTCCCCGAACAGGCAAGGCGATAATCACCGACTGCCTGATTTTCTATCGGCGGGTGTCGCGCTAACGACGATGTCGGAGCCGCCCCTTAGTATGTAGATATCTCGCTGGTGGCGGGGTACGCCTCGAGATCGAGCGAAACTCGCAACCGCCATTAAGGCAACCGCGAAGACGCCAGACGAATCTCTGGAGAGATGGGGAAGACTGATGAGCACCACTACGGCAGTCATGGGTTCCGAAATCGTCGGGGCTGGTAGTGGAGCCGAACTCAGCGAACTGGAACTCCGGATTCTGGACTTCGAGCGAGGCTGGTGGCGTTTCGGGGGCGCGAAAGAAGATGCCATCCGCGAACAGTTCGATTTCAGTGCCACTCGGTACTACCAAACACTCAACCGACTCATCGACACCGAAGCGGCGTTGAACGCTGATCCAGTACTGGTGCGGCGGCTCCGGCGGCTCCGGCAGGCGCGGCAAGAAGCTCGGTCTGCGGGTCATCGCAGCTAGTCGCAAGCGCTCTTGCTCGTCGGGTAGTATCGACCCAACTACCGAGTTCGATCTCGGTAGGCACCCAACGAGCGCAATGGTGGCCGCTCACTAGTCTGAACGTTGTTCACAGAGAGACCGAATCCGGCTTCGTCATGGCTAAATGACGGCAGCGTGACCTGCTCGGGTGCGGCGTAGACCTTGCCCGCAGCATCGATTCTGGTGAGTGCCGCGTGCAGTACCTGCGCAGACATGCGCGATAGTTGGCTGGCATCTTGATGCTCGTGCTGCCGCTGGCCAAGGTCTACCTGAGCAATTCCCGCCAACCCGTACCGCTCGTAGGTATCGACCAGCACCCCTATCTCCACGCCGTAGCCACACGGGAAAGTCAGCGATTCCAGTAATGTGCGCCGAGCTGCGTACTCACCAGACAGCGGCTGAGCAACTCCGGCCAATTCCGGCCACAATGCATTGATCAACGGCCGAGCCATGATCTCGGTCACTCGACCACCACCCGCTGCTATTCGAGTCTGCTCAGTGATCAGCGGCCGATCGTAGACCGCCTTGACTAGTTGCACGTCATCGACCAGCAGCAGCGGCCCAAGTAATCCCATCACGTATTCCGCAGTGAAGGACCGCAGATCAGCATCGACAAAGACCACTAGGTCTCCCGAGGTTGCTGCTAGCCCCCGCCACATGGCCTCACCCTTGCCGTCCCGTGCAGGGATGTCGGGGAGTACCTCGTGAATACTGGCTACTCGCGCCCCAGCTGCGGCTGCCACCTCGGCCGTCTCGTCGACACTTCCCGAGTCCACAACGACGAGGGTGTCGACCAGCCCGCAGGTAGGTTGCATCAACTGCGCTCGCACCTCCGCGACGATCTTGCCAACTGTCGCGGCCTCATCTTGCGCGGGAAGAATGACATCGACCTTTTGATCTCCCTTGGCAGCAAGGAGATCAGTTAGCGGCCAATCAGCAGCAGCCGACGTGCGAGCGGCAAACCACTCACGCGCTTCAGCCTGCATGTGACAACCCTTCCAGCGATGGCAGCCCTTCATAATTAACTGCACTACTAGTACAGTGTCAGGCAGGCGTAGCGCTGATGCGCACCGCCCCACCACAACTAAACAGTCTCATCCAGAGGGGCAGAGGGAAACGGCCCGATGAAGCCCCGGCAACCGTCCTAGCGATTGGTGCCAAATCCGTCCCACCCGGGAAAGATGAGGGGTCTTCATGACAACTATCTCCACTGCACCTACTACCGAGGTATCCGCTGCCCCCAGTTTCGGGCAGGCCACCTCGCTTACCTGTCGCGAATGTGCGGCGCAATACCCATTGGGAGCGGCTTACGCCTGCATCGAGTGTTTCGGCCCGCTAGAAGTCTCGTACGACTTCGCTGGAATCACGCGAGAATCGATTGCGGCCGGTCCGCAGTCGCTGTGGCGATATTCGCAATTGCTGCCGGTAGCGCCCAACGCCAAGGACGAAGCAAACCTGGCTCCAGGCATGACAAAGCTAGTGAGAGCCGACAATCTGGCTGATCGACTAGGCATGACCGCCCCGCTGTGGGTCAAGGACGACAGCGGTAACCCGACGCACTCATTCAAGGACCGTGTGGTTGCGGTGGCGCAGTCCGCCGCACGCCGGCTGGGCTTTACTACGTTGGCGTGCGCTTCAACCGGCAACCTGGCCAATGCGGTGGCAGCCGCTGCGGCTCGTGCCGGACAGGACTCGGTAGTACTGATTCCCGCCAACCTGGAGGCGGGGAAGACGGTCACTACCGCCACCTACGGCGGCAAGCTACTGGCGGTTGAGGGTAACTACGACGACGTCAACCGGCTCTGTAGCGAACTCATCGGCGATCCGGTGACCGCTAACTGGGGGTTCGTGAACGTCAACTTGCGGCCCTACTACGCCGAAGGCTCCAAGACACTGGGATACGAGATCGCCGAGCAACTGGGCTGGCGGACCCCGGACCAGGTCGTCATTCCGGTGGCTTCCGGATCGCTACTGACCAAGGTCGACAAGTCGTGGCGGGAACTCACGAAATTGGGTCTCATCGAACAATCTCGCTATTGCGTCTTCGGAGCCCAAGCGAATGGCTGCAACCCCGTGGCCACGGCCTTTAGCGAAGGCGAACAGGTCGTGCGACCGGTGAAACCCAACACGATTGCCAAGAGTCTGGCAATTGGCAACCCTGCCGATGGCCCGTATGCGCTCGACGCCGTACGCCGTACTGGTGGGGCGATTGGAAGCGTGAGCGATCCAGCGATTGTTTCCGCTATCAAGTTGTTAGCCGAAACCGAAGGAATCTTTGCCGAGACCGCTGGCGGGGTCACGCTGGCTACCTTCCAGAGCCTGCTAGCGTCCGGCGCCGCGTCATCCGACGCTGAGACGGTACTTCTCAACACCGGTGACGGCCTCAAGACCTTAGACGCGGTGGCTGACTCCGTCGGTCCCACCGCCGTGATCGAACCCCGCGTCACCGAAGTACGAGAAGCCCTGAACTAGACCAGCAAGCAACAAACACAACCAACCAACACCCGGGCCGACTCTTGGCCCGGACAACCATTGGAGAAAACTATGGCCGTAACCGTTCGCATACCGACCATCCTGCGTACCTACACCGACGGAGCGGGAGAGTTGACCCTCGCTGATGCCGGTGCAACGCTTTCCAGCGCTCTTGATTCGCTGGAAGCAGCAGCCCCAGGCATCACCGCCCGCATCCTGGATGATTCCGGTGAACTGCGCCGCTTCGTCAACGTCTACGTGGATGACGAGGACGTGCGCTTCGCCGGCGGTCTAGCCACGCCACTGACTGAGACCGCGGCCATCGCGGTAATCCCAGCCGTCGCTGGTGGTTGCTGAACCGGCCCGCTGAGTCCAGCCCACTGGTGGCAGATCTGCCTGGCGGAAGTTTCTAGTCTTCCTGTATTAGGTGAATCGCCGCTTCTTCGGCGGATAGGTCACTGGTGTCGTGACTATCGGTCGCCAACGCCTCGGCGGTGACGTCGGGGTGAGCACCCTCGCCTTCCTCCACTAGTCGCCCGACGACGTTTTCTTCTGGGTGCCCGAAGGTCTCCACTGGGCCATCAGTGCCCAGGTCGGCCGAGATTTCGTTGTAGAGCTCCTGCACGACGTCATCGGCGGGATCTTCACGCTTCCCTTGGTGCCTACTCATCATGTCCTCCGCTCCGACGACGCAGCGCCCGGTTACATCACCTACTTTGATTCTGTCACGCCAGAACGCAGTTGGTGGGGCGAGTGCGCGAAGGACGCCCACGCGATTGACGCGAGCCGGTAGCGACCGTCCTTGGGGGGGCGACTCGGGGAAGACCGCAACCGGAGCTGTACTGCTGAGCGCCATAATTGGGCCATCAACCACCCTGCTCAGTGCAGCGGACGCGTGTCCGACCTTCGGCGCACCGGAATCGCTCTTTTCCGATCGATCTGTTGACTGTCCGAGCCGCGGTCGTTCATGGCGCGAATTCAGCGGCGAGCGAAGGATGACCGACCGTTGGCTTGTGCCGTTGATAGGGGCTTGCACTCACTGGGGTACAGTGCTAATCATGGTGTTAGCACTCGCACACCGCGAGTGCCACCTAACCGGATTGTCGTAGATTCGTGAGGCGCCTGGAAGGAAGGGCGTCTAGCGGGTCGCCTGTCGCGGGCGGCAAGCCGGATCCGTTCATATAGTTCTTTCGGAGGAACGCACCAGATGTCGAAAATGATCGCGTTCGACGAGGAAGCGCGCCGGTCACTCGAGCGGGGAATGAACACCCTTGCCGATGCCGTCCGGGTCACTTTGGGACCTAAGGGTCGCAACGTTGTCCTGGAGAAGAAGTGGGGCGCTCCCACGATCACCAATGATGGCGTGTCAATCGCCAAGGAAATTGAGCTCGAGGAGCCGTACGAGAAGATCGGCGCTGAGCTCGTCAAAGAGGTCGCCAAGAAGACTGATGATGTCGCTGGCGACGGAACCACTACCGCAACGGTGCTCGCACAGTCGCTAGTCCGCGAGGGCTTGCGCAACGTGGCCGCCGGAGCTAACCCGATGGGCCTGAAGCGTGGCATCGAGAAGGCTGTTGAAGCCGTCTCCGCCCAGCTGTTGGACATGGCTAAAGAGGTTGAAACCAAGGAGCAGATCGCCGCGACCGCCAGCATCTCAGCTGGCGACAACGAGGTTGGCCAGATCATCGCCGAGGCGATGGACAAGGTCGGCAAGGAAGGCGTCATCACCGTCGAGGAGAGCAACACCTTCGGGCTCGAACTGGAGCTCACCGAAGGTATGCGCTTCGACAAGGGCTTCACGTCGATGTACTTCGTCACCGATCCAGAGCGCATGGAGACCGAGCTTGAGGATCCGTACATCCTCATCGCCAACTCCAAGATCTCTTCGGTGAAGGACCTACTCCCACTGCTGGAGAAGGTCATGCAGACCGGCAAGTCGCTGGCCATCATCGCCGAAGATGTCGAAGGTGAAGCCCTCGCCACGCTGATCGTCAACAAGGTGCGCGGCACCTTTAAGTCGGTCGCGGTGAAGGCACCGGGCTTCGGCGATCGCCGCAAGGCCATGCTGCAGGACATTGCGATCCTCACCGGTGGTCAGGTGATCTCCGAGGAGATCGGCCTGAAGTTAGAGAGCGCGGACATCAGCATGCTGGGTCGTGCTCGCAAGGTGGTCGTCACCAAGGATGAAACCACCATCGTCGAGGGCTCCGGTGACGCTGAGCAGATCGCCGGTCGGGTCAATCAGATTCGGGCCGAGATCGACAACAGCGACTCCGACTATGACCGCGAGAAGCTGCAAGAGCGGCTGGCCAAGCTGGCCGGTGGCGTTGCCGTCATCAAGGCCGGCGCTGCAACTGAGGTTGAACTCAAGGAGCGCAAGCACCGCATTGAGGACGCAGTCCGCAACGCGAAAGCTGCCGTCGAAGAAGGCATTGTGCCGGGTGGTGGCGTCGCGCTGCTGCAGGCCGCGGCCGCTGTGTTCGAGAAGCTGGAGCTAGATGGCGATGAGGCCACTGGCGCCGCGCTCGTCAACACCGCTTCCGAATCACCGTTGAAGCAGATCGCCACCAACGCCGGTCTTGAGGGCGGCGTGGTCGTCGAACGAGTCCGCAACCTTGAGCCCGGCTACGGTCTCAACGCCGCGAACGGCGAGTACGTGGACTTGATCGACGCTGGGATCATCGATCCGGCGAAGGTCACGCGTTCCGCACTGCAGAATGCAGCATCTATTGCCGGCCTGTTCCTGACTACCGAAGCGGTAGTTGCGGACAAGCCTGAGCCCGCTCCTGCTATGCCTGCCGGCGATCCCGGTGGCATGGGCGGCATGGGTGGCATGGACTTTTAGTCCCGACACCCTACGAACGAAGGGCCCGCTCCCGCTGGGGAGTGGGCCCTTCGTCGTTCCCTGAACGTTCAGGGCCGGACACCTTGCTGCGTCGTCGCGGCGAGGGGAATATCGTCAAGGCATGTCCGTACCGCGCAGTTTGGCCGACGACCTACGTCGGCGCAGTGACGCAAGCATCGCCACCCTGCTGCAGTCGCGGCCTGATCTGCTTCAACCCATTCCGAAGTCCTTCGCCGACCTCGCGATGCGAGCTAATACCGCAGCAAGCGCGCTGCAGGCAATGGCCGACACTACTGCCGGCGAATTGGCAGTTCTCGAAGCAGCCTGTGCGCTAGCAGGAGCCGGCCGCTTTGATATCACCGACCTCAGCGCGGGTCTCGATCAAGTAGCAGCTGATTCCCAACTGGACATCATCGTGACGGCCCTCATACAGCGGGCGCTGCTCTGGGGCAGTACCGCAGACCTGCGCGTGCCCTCAGCCGTGCGCGAGATTGTCGGCAGAACACCCTGCGGCCTCGAGCCACGGGATCGAGGCCACGCTAGCGGCATTTCCCGGATTGCAGCAGAGCCGCAATGGTTACTGAACGAACTAGCCGCGGCGCCAGCCGAGGTGGCGGAGAAGATCCAACAGCTGGCTTGGCAGGTGCGACCGCTGCATCCAGACAGACCACTCGACCAAGCGGTGATCGACTGGCTAACTGAAAGAAAGCTACTTGCCGCCGACGACACCGGAGAACTCGTGCTGTCCCGTACCGTGGCGCTGGCAGTTCGGAACGGATTGCTGATCCAAGAGCCACCCTTGCATCCACCCACCTTCGCCGAGGAGGATTCCGGAGACGCGGTTGCGGATGCCGAACGTGATACCGGCCATGTGGCTGACCAGCTCCTTCGAGCCGTGGACCGTCTCGTAGATCTCACGACTCGACAACCCCTCACCCGACAGGCCAACGGCGCCTTGCGCAGTCGTGATTGGCAGGAGGCACTTATCGCCACTGATCTCGCAGCGGGCGACCTCGCGCTCGTCGTCTCGTTATGTTGGGAACTGGGCTGGCTAGATGACGACGGCTCACGTCAGCTACTGCCGACAACCTCTTTCCAGGATGCTGGCACACTCCCCCGCGAGCAGCGCTGGGCGGCGCTAGTGGTGGCTTGGCTGTCGTTGCCGCAGACTCCGAGTTCTGACCCAGCCGCTGTTTTGAGTCTGCGACCGGATCCAGCAGCGGAGACGCAACGCCGGCAGGTACTGCGCGCGGCTGTAGCGGTAGCCCCGCAACACACTCTGGAATGGCTAGCGTGGTCCCGGCCTCGTCATCCGATCGCGGCCACCGAGCTAGCAGCTGTCCTCAGCGAAGCCCGCATGCTTGGCCTAGTGACCGTTGCCGGAGCTAGTGCAGCGACTCAGCAACTACTGGTTGCTGCCGATCCGGTTGCGCTAGCGCCACTGATCGGATCCGCCCTCCCTGCACTATCTCCCGACTTGATTTTGCAGGCGGATCTCACGGCTACTGCCCTAGGTCCGCTGCCACGAGCGGTAGAGCGCCGACTGGCGG
The DNA here is from genome assembly GCA_022599915.1 of Actinomycetes bacterium. Classification (NCBI taxonomy): domain Bacteria; kingdom Bacillati; phylum Actinomycetota; class Actinomycetes; species Actinomycetes bacterium. The sequence goes on along the minus strand of JAHZLH010000044.1, from coordinate 3,484 downwards.
GATTAGCAGAAACCGAATCTAGCGGGGCGGGCGCGGTGGTCCGCTTTACTCCCGAATCGGTGCGGCGAGCCATCGGCGAAGGAGAAACTGCCCAGGAGGTTTTGGAGTGGCTCGCTGGATTATCCAAGACCCCGATTCCGCAGGCACTGGAAGTCCTCCTCACGGATACCGATCGGCAACGTGCCGCCATCTCGGTTGTTTCACTGGCCGCGGTCGTGCGTTGTGATGAGAAAGTCGCGGCCTCATTGGTCCAAGATCCAGCCTTGGCGGAATGTGGTCTGCAACTCCTCGCGCCCGGAGTACTGGGATCTCAGGTGCCGGCAGCCGAGTTAGTCCGCTTGATCAAACAACTTGGTCACGAAGTACTCGAGGACACTGGCAGCAGCGCTCCGTTGGCGGCCCCCGCCCGGGCAGCCTCAGGGAGCAGCGGGTCAATGCCAGATCCCCACCGGATCGTGAGTTCACTGCGTCGGGTCGAGCAGCGACATCATCCGGAACTTCACCCGCCCAACGATCTGCAGCCATTACCCGCCGCCGATCTGCGCGCGTTGTTCAACCGCGCTTCGTTGTCCCACGAGCAGCTGTGGCTCCGGTTTAGCGACGACGACGGCACACCGCAGACACACCTAGTTGAGCCGCTGGCAGTCTCCGACGGTGAAGTGTGCGCGTTCGATCTCACTAGCAGTGAGATCCGCGTGGTGCCCTTCGCCCGTGTCACGGCCGCCAGCACGCACGGTGGCTAGCACCTCGACCAAATCGGTACCGAAAGGTCGCTCGCGCGCCAATGAGGGACAATGGTTCGATGACCGATGGCCCGCTGATAGTCCAAAGCGACAAGACTCTGCTCCTCGAGGTTGACCACGAGCAGTTTGAGCAGTGCCGCAACGACATCGCCCCGTTCGCGGAACTAGAGCGATCCCCAGAGCACATCCACACCTATCGGATCACTGATCTCGGGCTCTGGAACGCCGGTGCCGCCAGCTACGACGCGGAGCAGGTTGTCGACGTACTGATTCGCTACAGCCGATTCCCAGTTGCCAACGGCTTGCTTGTGGACGTCGCGGAGACTATGGCCCGCTACGGCCGGATGACGCTGCAAAATCATCCAACTCACGGTCTCGTACTCTCCACAACTGAACCCGCGATCTTGACCGAGGTGTTGCGCAGCAAGAAGATGCAGCCGCTGGTCCGTGACCGACTGGACGACGAAACCGTTCGTATTCATCCCAGCGAGCGGGGTCGCCTAAAGCAGGTCCTGATCACATTGGGCTGGCCAGCGGAGGATTTGGCGGGATACGTCGACGGCGAACGTCACGAGATCGCTTTGGACGACCAAGAATGGGATTTGCGGGACTACCAGAGCCAAGCGGTAGCCGGCTTCCTTGCCGGTGGCTCCGGCGTTGTAGTGCTGCCCTGTGGCTCCGGTAAGACCATCGTCGGTGCGGCCGCTATGGCGGAGCTCAGCGCCACCACCTTGATTCTGGTGACCAACACCGTGGCCGCACGGCAATGGAAGGCCGAGTTGCTTCGCCGCACCTCGCTGACTGATGAGGAGATCGGCGAATACTCCGGCGCCCGCAAGGAAATTCGCCCAGTCACGATCGCCACCTACCAGGTACTGACTACCCGCCGCGGCGGCGAATACCAGCACTTGGATCTCTTTGATGCTCGCGACTGGGGTCTGATCGTCTACGACGAAGTCCACCTACTGCCGGCGCCGGTGTTCCGATTCACCGCAGACATTCAGGCTCGACGTCGACTCGGCCTCACTGCCACGCTGATTAGGGAGGACGGCCGCGAAAAGGACGTCTTCAGCCTGATCGGACCCAAGCGATACGACGCGCCCTGGCGGGAAATCGAGGCCCAGGGCTGGATTGCGCCCGCAGATTGCACCGAGGTGCGCGTCTCGCTGTCAGAGCACGATCGAACTCTTTATGCCACTGCTGAGTTCGAGGATCGCTACCGACTAGCCGCTCATGCCCCGGAAAAGATTCGGGTAGTCCGAGCGCTATTAGACCGCCACGCAGGCGAGCAGGTCTTAATCATCGGACAGTACTTGGATCAACTAGAACAGATTTCCAGCGATCTCGAGGTTCCGTTGGTCACCGGCAAGACTCCAGTCAAGGAGCGCGAGCGAATGTTTGGCGAGTTCCGCGAAGGTGAAATCCAAGTACTGGTGGTGTCGAAGGTCGCAAACTTTTCGGTGGACCTACCGGAAGCCACCGTCGCCATTCAGATTTCCGGAACTTTCGGCTCCCGCCAGGAGGAGGCGCAACGGCTAGGTCGAGTGCTGCGACCCAAATCAGACGGCCGTACCGCTCACTTCTACTCGATCGTGACCCGGGAAACCGTTGACGCCGAGTTCGCCGCCAAGCGACAGCGATTCCTAGCAGAACAGGGATATGCCTACGCAATCGTGGACGCTGACGACGTGCTGCTGGGTTAGCCGAGCACTTTGGGCTAACAGAGCCATACCGGCTCGCCGACCGGGATGGTCAGTGGGGAAGTCGCACCGTATTAGCGACTGATCTCGCCGACTTTCACCTTCACGTCGAAGAGATAGACCAGCGCGACAACGAGGCCGGCGATCCCAATGAGGTTAAGCGGGCCGACTGCCAGGCCCGTCAACGCTGCGATCCCGGTCAAAATGAGCCACAACAGCTTCGACTGGCGTCCCACTGCTGGGAATGCACGCTCGGACTGCCGTAGGCAGTCAACGAAGGCCCAGATCTTGATAATCGCAAACAGCCCAAAGAGCACCCAGTCAACGAGATTTTGCAGACCTGACAACAGCACGACGACCTACCTCCGATGCGAACCTACCTGATGGCAACGCCGCGGGACAGCCGACATTGCCACTGACATCAATCCTCGACGTCACTAATCGAACTCAACGACAGCGTCGGCGCACCGGTTGTCAGCATCGACTCCCTGGTCACCGGCAGCAGCGCAGCACTGCTGCGAAGCGCCGCAACCGAACGGATCAGATACCCGCGGCCTCACGAATCAATACGACCGACTTGGTCACCGATTCGCGCAGATCAACCACAATCTCTTGCGCCCGGTTCGGCGCGGCCATGACTGCGTCCTGGATATCGTCTAGCACCTGCACAACCTTTACCCGGACATCATCCCGGCTGGGTAGTTCCACCTCGGGCAACTCAATAGTGGGCAGATCAAGGCTCGGTAGCTCGAATGAAGGCAGTTCCCAGCTCGGCACCTGGAAATCAGACAGCCGCTCAAACCACACGCGAACGCCGCCCTCGACGGCGGCGATGCTCTTCGCGCTGCCACCGTTCTCGGCAGCAGTGGTCGACTGCTTCGCCTTCGGGGCAGCCTTGGCGCTGGTGGTGCGCTTGGCGGCGGGCTTCTTCGGGGCAGCCTTGGCGCTGGTGGTGCGCTTGGCGGCGGGCTTCTTCGGGGCAGCCTTGGCGCTGGTGGTGCGCTTGGCGGCGGGCTTCTTCGGAGCGGCCTTGGCGCTGGT
>JAHZLH010000043.1 GCA_022599915.1 Actinomycetes bacterium | reverse complement strand
TGGCCCGACAAGCAACGCAGGCTGATGTGGGTGGGTACTTTCCACTCCTTGGGTCATCAATGGGGGGTTAGGTTTCCCGAGGACCTATCTACTGATGACACTCATTTCTGGGAAACGACCTTCCTAGAACAGATGTCGCAGCTGGCTGGAACGCAAGATCAAGTCTTTGATGCGCTGGTCGTGGACGAAGCGCAAGACTTCGCGGATGATTGGTGGCCGGTACTGCTGCAAGGCCTTGCGAAGCCATCTGAGTCACCGGTGATGGTTTTCTCCGACGAACAACAGCGAGTTTTTGATCGCAGTGGTCAGCCGTTGCCCGGACTGGTGCCGCTGCGCGCCAATCGCAACATGCGTAACTCTGCCCAGATAGCGCGCACCTTTCAGCCACTCGTGGATGAGCGGCAAACCGTTGTCGGTCTTACCGGCCCGCCGCCACGATTCATCGAATGCAGCACCGATGATGCGGTGGGCGTTGCCGATGATGCCGCTGTGGCGCTGCTGGAAGAGGGCTGGCAGCCGCAAGACGTCGTTCTGTTGACGACTCATCATCGCCATCCCATGCAACTGGAACTCACTCGAAACGACAAGGACGACTACTGGTCGTTGTTGTGGGATAACGAGGACATCTTCTACTGCACAGTCGCCGGATTCAAAGGTCTGGAGCGTTCTGCTGTCGTTTTGGCTCTGGATGGGTTCCGCAACAGCGAACTCGCGCGCCAGACGTTGTTGGTGGGACTCTCACGCGCACGTGATCAGCTCATCGTCTGCGGGAATTCTGACGACCTACGAGAAGCGGTCGGCGATCAAGTAGTTGATCGGTTACTACCGTGACCGCGCAGGTTGCGGGGTTTGGATGGCGAAAGCCCGAATTGCTACCGGGACTGCGGATCGCTGGCTTAGCCGCCTAGTGACTCATTTCAATAACCCCCGCTCGTGGGAGCGCCCACTTCAGACACGCTGCGATCGAGGTCGTTTCTCGAGGCTTGTCGTAATAACCCCTTTCGCCGTTGTTTCGGCGCTGGAGTTCTGAAGTCGGGCGAGGTGAATGTGGAGGACCCGGCTCGCTCTGTCGAGGTCCATTTGGCCATCAGTGCCTATATGAGTGAGCACGCTCTGGGTCAGCCGCAGTTTCTCCAGCCGCATCAACAGGTGGATGTCGCCACCGCTCCGGCACCCGCTGAACCAGAGGATCTTGCTGATCGGCTTCCAGGGCAAGGAGTGACCACTACAGCGAACGCAATCTATGAGGCCGAGGTGGCGGAGTCCCCGATTCTGGGAAGAGTTCGGCGTGTAGTAGGAACAGACGGAGATGCCGCTTGGCGCAAAGGTGCGGAAGGTGAACGCGCCGTTGCCAAGACGCTGGGGAAGCTCGGCGATCAGTGGACGGTCCTCCACTCAGTTCCCATAGGTACCAAGGGCACTGACATAGATCATTAGGGAACCTCACAGGACCCAGGTCTTCGGCTGGAGCGCCTGCACTATCGCGACGGTGTGATTCAAGCCAATATTGATGCTCTATAACGCCATATTGGTGACTGGTGCAGCATGCGCGTCGAAATGCTAGCTCTGACTAGGGGTACCCACGGCACGACCGGACTTCCCGTCAGCCGATGAGGGTGACCACGTAGCTGTAGTTCTTCTTTACGCCGTCTACGAGGACGTCGGTGACGGTGACGCGGTAGAACCGATCCGGGCCGTCAGGTGCTGCGGCGATGTCCGGCATTTCCCACACCAAGGTGTAGTCGCCGTAGCGATCCGTGCGGTTGACCACCTGCGGGGTGATATCGCCGCCGGCGGTAGTAACGACTACCTGAGCGTCCGAGAAGTCTGGCGCGCTTGCGGTCCAGTAGTCGCGAGACAGGCTAAAGGACCACCGATCAGATCGATGCGGTAGCGCACCATGGGGGACGTAACCGGCGTTCGGCCACGCAACGTACTCCACCTCATTGGGCCGCTGGGCCTGCTCCGGCCAGATCACCCGGAGCGCGTTGCTGGTCCCGCGCCTATTCGTGGGTGAGTACACATCGCCGGTGGCAACCTTGAGCAGCTTGGGATTCAGGATCCACTGCCGATGTCCCACGGGGGTATTGAAATCTCCCCAGTCGTCAACATACGCAGTGATGGCAGCGGGGCCATACACACTGGGCGCGAGATTGCTCTTGGCCGCTCCGGTGGCACCCAGGTCGGTATGGCATGCCCAGTTCTCGTCGGGGTAATGAGACACAGCTTCCTGGGCAGCCATCATCAGCGCGGTCTGCTGCAGGTCATCACTGGCCGCTAAGTCCAGTTGGACGTCAGGTAGGCCCACCATGTTGCGGTACCAGTTCACGCGATCTCGAACCGCGAGTTTGAACTCAGTGGTGGTGGTGCCTGGCGTACAGGTGGCAGGGTCGCCGTTGTAGCCGGAGGGCACATCGTTGTGGGCGAGGTAGTCATTCCACGCGCTCACCACCGAGGACCGAGAGCCTGGATCAACGGTGTCATCGGCCGGGCTGGGGGCCGCTAAGGCGATGGCGGAAATCGTGGGCGACGGCAGCGGCAGCGGGGAGGGAGTGGCCGTGGTCGGCGAGGGGGTAGGCGTTGGAGTGGCCGTAGTCGGCGAGGGGGTGGGCGTTGGAGTGGCCGTGGTCGGCGAGGGGGTGGGCGTTGGAGTAGCCGTGGTCGGCGAGGGGGTAGGCGTTGGAGTAGCAGTAGTCGGCGAGGGGAACGGCATTGGGGTCGCGTCAGACGTGGTGGTAGGTGACGGAGTAGCGGGTGACGACGGAGCCGGGGAGACAGTGGTTGGTGAAGGCGTTGACGAAGTGGCGGGACTACTCACCGGGGCGGCACTCGGCTGCGACAGATCAGGGGCAGGCACGGCCGGAAGAGGTTGGCTGCCTGATTGGAGTCGGACTCGAACGCTTCTACTCACCGCATCACGGGCGTAGGTGGGTTTGCGGATCTCTGCCCGCAACACGAACCGGCTCCGATCGGGTGCCTCCTTCGTCTTCACGAATCGGCCACGACGGTCCGGTTTCGCGGCAAGAAATACCCGCCAGGTTTTGCGCTGTTTGTAACGCACGACCACCTTGGCGCGATGCGGCTGCTTAACACCGGCTAGCGTGACTTTCACCTTGATGCGTTTGCCGTCGGCACCCTGGACCTGCCGGGCTCGAAGACTCACCGAAACATCACTGGACTGTGACGCCGATACGGCTTGGCTCACCAAAGCGTGATCTGCAGAAACTTGCGGCAACAGGGTGAGCCCAAGAGCTGCGCACGCTACCGACACGACGTGTTGCCTCATGAGTTCACCCCCGTATGAATACTCAGTT
>JAHZLH010000042.1 GCA_022599915.1 Actinomycetes bacterium | reverse complement strand
CAGTCGCACATCGTCTAGTTGATCGTCCGCCATTCCGGCTCGACGAGCTGCGGTACTAGCCACCAGCCGCGCGGTGCGTGCCTGATCAGCGGCGGCTGGGACTCGCAGCATTGCCTGCGGCATCAGTCAGCAACTCCGTCGGGCAGCGTTGCCTCCAGCGACATTGCCTGGTCGAGCCCGGTGATGATGAACACCTTACTGATCTTGTCATCGGCGGCGACAACTCGCAGCCCACCGCCGGCTTCTTTCGCCCATTTGAGAGCCTTCACCAGCACGCTGAGCCCGGTCGAATCCAGAAACCCCAAGCCGCGGAGGTCCACCACCACGTCGTGCTGGCCATTAGAGATCATCTCGCGCAGAGCAAGTTCCAGCTCGGTGGCGGTGTGCACATCGAGCTCCCCGGTCACCGAGACAACCGTTGTTGATCCTGAATGTCTCGTCGTGATTCCCAGATCCACGTCGCCTCCTGCGGCCGTTGGGTGTCGGACCTCGCTGACACTCTGGTCCTTAATGGCTTTACTTCATCTTGTCCGTATGCACTTGTGCGACGGCGGCTCGGCACGGGGGTTACCCATCACCGCTTCCCCGCAGTCACGTGCCACGATATCCCGAACCGCAGGGATCCGGGCCGATCCTGCCCGAGATCTTGTGGCAAATCCTGCCGAGGCAGGCCAAGATGTCCCGGGAGACGACGTCGCGCTGGCTGGACCAGGGAGACGCAGCACCCGAATCATCGCCTGGTCCCTGGCGCCGCTGGAGCTTGGCCAATCTTCGACCCCAGTTCGGGCCGCCGGCACGGCACAGCAAGGCGAGAATGCCGTCATGCCGCACAACCAGCTAGTTGTCGGACAATGGATAGCGGTAACGCAACTGGCAGCGATCACCGGCAAACAGGGCAGGTAGCAGGAAATGAGTGGCGAACAACTGACAACTCCGTCAGTTCGGAAGGACTCAGCGGCAGTATCGGCTGCCGAACTCATCGCTGCAGCGGATCAGGCTGTCGGCGGCGCAGTCAGCGCGGTGGAGATCCCAGCTAATCGTGGCGCAACTGCGAACTGGCCCGACTGGGTGGACCCGACCCTAGTGAACGCGTTGCAGCATCGTGGGATCAAGCGACCCTGGCAACATCAGATTGCGGCGGCCGATCTTGCTCACGCAGGGCGCAACGTCGTCATAGCGACCGGAACGGCGAGTGGAAAGTCGCTGGCGTACTGGCTACCAGTGCTCACTGCTGTGAACAACGGGCGCGGGACCGCCCTGTATTGCGCCCCGACCAAGGCACTGGCCCAGGATCAACTAGCTCGCCTGCTAGACCTTAACCTGCCCGGAATCACTGCTGCCTGCTACGACGGTGACACCCCGAAGGACGTGCGCCCCTGGATACGACGCAAGGGAAACTACCTGTTGACTAACCCCGACATGCTGCACCGCAGCATCCTTCCTGATCATCAGCGTTGGACGTCATTCTTGCGGCGTCTGCGCTATGTGATTCTGGACGAGGGGCACACCTACCGGGGGGTTTTTGGATCCCATATGGCTGCCATCCTGCGTCGATTGCATCGCCTGGCGCAGACGGCCGGGGCTGAACCTACGTTTATTGTGACCAGCGCTACTTTGGCCCAGCCGCAAGAAAGCGCCGCCGCACTAGTCGGCCAACCGGTAACAGCGATTACTGATGACACCTCCGCCAGAGGAGCCACCACCGTCTTGATCGCCGATCCATCACCCGAGGAGGGTGGCGCCTTTGGCGCCGTAGCCTCGACACTGGCGGCCTGGACGAGTGCCGGCGCCAGCTCCCTCGGATTCATCCGCTCCCGCGCTGGCGCGGAGTCGATGGCGACCGCGGTGGCTGATCGGCTACCAAAACCGGAGGATGCGGCAGCGGTGGCTCCCTACCGCGGCGGGCTGCTACCAGAGGAACGACGCGAGATCGAATCCCGACTGCGCGACGGTCGACTTCGGTGTGTGGCCACCACCAGTGCTTTGGAATTGGGTGTGGACATTTCGGGACTCGACGCGGTAGCACTGTGCGGCTGGCCGGGCAGAAGATCCTCCTTCCTGCAACAAGTTGGGCGAGCAGGTCGCGAGGGAACGGCAGCCGTGGCAGTTCTCGCGGCACAGCAAGATCCACTGGATCAGTTCTATGCCCGGCACCCCAAGCAGATCCTCGCCGGAGGGGTGGAAGCAGCAGTTTTTGATCCAGCGAACCCCTACGTGCTCATCCCGCATCTCGCGGCAGCACTCGCCGAACAGCCAATGACTTCTGCCGATGCTGAAGCAGTGTTTGGCTCGGCGGCCGCCAACGCGCTGATGGCACTCGCCGGTAAGCGGCTGATTCGCCAGCGGGGGGAGCGGTGGTTCTGGGTGGATCGGTCACGAGCCAGCGATCTCGCCGACCTGCGCAGTTCTGGCGCCTCGGTCACTGTGATCGAAGCGGATACTGCGCGAGTTCTGGGAACAGTGGATCGAGCGGCTGCCCCGGCACAGGTTCACCCGGGTGCGGTGTACGTGCATTTGGGGGTCGTGCACTTGATTGAATCTTTGGATCTGGATCAGGGCGTCGCTGTCGCCCACCGGGAAAACCCTGGGTACACAACAGTGGCGCAATCGGTCAGCGACCTACAGATTCTGGCTACGGCCGAAAGCCGACCATCTGGGGCCGGAACCATGCACTTTGGCGACGTCGAGGTGGGCGGTCAGGTGGTGTCATTCCTGCGGCGACGGGCCGGAACCGGAGAAGTGCTCGGCTCGGAGCCACTAGACATGCCCAGGCAGCAGCTTCGCACTCGGTCAGTGTGGTGGCAGCTACCCGATCCGGATTTGTTGAATGTGGCTCCGCCGCGCATCCCCGGTGCTGCTCACGCGGCAGAGCACGCTGCGATTGGAATCCTCCCGGCGCTAGCCACCTGCGACCGTTGGGACATCGGTGGCTTGTCTACCGAAAAGCATCCCGATACGGGACAACTCAGTATCTTCATCTACGACGGCCACCCCGGCGGTGCTGGATTCGCTCGCCGGGGCTTTGAGGAGGCCTACCGCTGGCTGGGGGCAACTCGAGACGTGGTCTCGGCCTGCTCCTGTCGGGAGGGCTGTCCTGGCTGTGTGCAATCACCCAAATGCGGCAACGGCAACGAACCGCTCGACAAGGCCGGAGCGATCGCGCTTCTGCAATTGCTGCGACCCACAGCACCCTGAACTCGCTAGATCGCCTGCCGACTGCGCTCGGAAACCTTCGGCACTACCGCACACCACATCCTGCGGGGAAAT
>JAHZLH010000041.1 GCA_022599915.1 Actinomycetes bacterium | reverse complement strand
TTTGTCTGTCCGGTCTTTCCGGATTAGGTACGGGCCCTGCCCGCACTAATAGGTTCCCTGCTGGGCGCTTCCAGGTAATCGGAAAGTTGGTCGGTGTGACGTTGACGTTTGGCTGGATCCGGGTCGTCCAAACGGTTGACACTCAGGCAGTCGTCGCCGCTGGACGCAGGATTCCGCGATTCACTGCTTCCATCACCGCTTGGGCCCGATTAGCCGCACCCAACTTGCCGTAGATCCGAGTTGTATGGGTCTTGGCTGTCGAGGTACTGACGTGTAGGCGACGAGCTAGTTGCGATAGCGAATAGCCTTCGGCGAGCATCTCCAGCACTTCCAGCTCTCGCGGCGTCAGCAACGGCCCTGGGTCCTGCATCCGTCGTTTCATGGCGCCGGCTAAGTCCGGCGCACTGAATGAGGACGGATCGGCAACCGAGTCTTCGATTCGGGCAATGATGGAACGCAGCGAGGCGTCTTTGCCCACAACCGCATTGGCTCCGGCATCCATCGCCTCAAAGAGGACATCGTCACCAGGGAACATCGTCAGCAGCACTAACCCCACGTTTGGAAATCGGGCACGCAACTCCGCAACAAGTTCGATGCCAATACCGTCAGGCAGCCGCATATCGACTACCGCAGCGTCGAACTCCAGAACACCGGAGCGCCCGCGGGCATCTACGAGGTTCGCAGCCTCGCCGACTACCTCGTGTCCGGCGCGAGTCAGTGCATCCGCGACTCCAGAACGTATCAGTTCATGGTCGTCAACTAAGAAAACTTTCATACCCATCGAAACTGTCCTATCTCCTAGTGATGGCTTACTTGTAGGTCTTCGAATTCCGCGACATGCGGCGTCGATCGGGAACTGACACGGCGCGCTTCGATTCGCTTAACGATCGAACTGTTCGACCAACCAGGCCCATTGGCTGTGGCGCTCGACTGACCTCAACAACCGTGCCGCCGCCGCTCCGATCCCGGACTATTAGATCCGCGCCAATACGGGTCGCGCGCTCCTGCATGATCGACCGACCAAAACCACCGAGCGGCTGGCTGGCCAATATATCGGGGACGCCACGACCATCATCGGCAATCACTAGGAGTGCGCTGCCACCTAATACGTCCGCCGACACCCAGACATTCTTCGCACGCGAATGCTTGCGCACGTTGGTGATGGCCTCCTGCGCAATTCTGGCTAATTCGACCGCGACCTCCGGCGGTAGTCGGTTAGCATCGGCGGCCACACTCAAATGCGCTGTGATACCTGAGATTTCAGCGCAACGAAGAACATGCTCCGCCAGCATCGGCGCCAAGTCCACATCGCTCATCTCGTTGTCTCGCAGACCGTGAATGGTCATCCGGACGTCGTACATCGTCCGTCGCAGTTCCTCGGCTACCCGGTCGACTTCGGGGCTCGGGATCTGCTCCCCGTGTTCAAGTTGAAGTCCGTCCAACTGAAAGGCCAGCACAGCAAGTTCTTGAGCCAGGCCATCGTGCACTTCCGCTGCCAGCAGTTTCCGTTCAGCTCGAGCCGCTGCTACTGCATGTCGACTGGTCACTCGCTCAACCCACCGGCTCACACCGGCAACCAAGAGTCCCAGCAGACCGCCACCCAACATCCAGAGAAAGGGTGCCGGCGCTAGATCATGGACCGCAACGGCTACCAGGGTGAAGACAACCCCCTGCAGCGCCACGGCCCTAAGCACTCCGGCAGCACCGGCAGTTGCTGAGGCCGCAATCGGGGATACTGCGAGATACAGGCCAGCCACCCCAGTTTCGCCCAGAAGAACGACAACTAGAGCTACAACTACCGGTTCGACTACTGACAATGTTGCTGCCGACTGCGGCCAGCGAATCCGAAGGGCGAAACTCAGCAGGAAAAGCAGCGAGAAGCCCGCCATGATCGCCCATTCACCGGCCATGGCTGCCCAGCCATCAATGACGACCAGCGCAACTATCCCCACCGTAACCACGATGACATTTCGATCGTGGTCGGTACCGCTTCGCACTGATCCACTGGATTGTCTCGACTGCGCCATCGTTTTCTCCCACCGCTAGGGTTAATCTCTGCCGAACCCGCTGGGCGATCGATCTCACGACGAGAGTCTGCGAAATCAATGCTTCCGGAGGTCAGGAAGAATACCTACCTCCGTACCGTAGGAAGGTCGGAGTGGGAACACGAACATCGTCGTCGAAAAACTACGTATCGAGTTTTACAACTCACTCTGCGTGATTACTTTGGCCGTTTGCTACTCATTTCCCCGAGCAAGAGCCGACCATTTCCCCGAGCAAGAGCCGACCAGTCGGCCTTGCCCCGGCGCTAGAGCAGGTTCTGCATCACGCTGATTCCGGCAGGTCCCGCTACGACCACTAGTAGTGCCGGCAGGATGAAGAAGATCAGCGGGACCAAGATCTTGATCGGCACTTTTTGGGCCGCCTCTTCCGCCCGTTGCGAGCGCTTTATCCGCATCTCCTTTGCCTGCACCCGCAAGACGTTGGCGATCGGAATACCGAACGCGTCTGCCTGAATCATGGAGTTAATAAAGGATTGCAGATCCCGCACATCGGTTCGGTCCGACAAGGCTCGCATCGCCTCTAGCCGGCCGCTGCCGAGTTGCATCTCTTGCAGTACTCGGAAGAACTCTTCGGCCAACGGCCCGTCAGTATTGCGGGCCACATTGGCTAGCGCGGCGTCAAAACCCATGCCTGCTTCAACCGATACGGTCAGCAAGTCCAGCGCGTCAGGAAGACCCCGTTGGATTTCTTGACTGCGGCTGTAGGCGATCTGGTAGAGCACTATATTGGGCAAGAAATACCCCAGGACCGCTAAACCGATCCCCAAGACCGTTGCCCAGGCAAATGAACCAGCGAGCAGCGGCAACATCACTCCGAGGCCGCCGCCCAACATCAGCCCTAATGCTTTGAGCGCCACGACTCGGTCCATAGTCCAGCCCGAGGGGTTGCCAGCCAGATCCAGCTTTCGCCGCAGTGCCGCCATCTTGTCCTGCGGGGTAATGTGTCGTCCCACAGACCGCAGCCAACCGACCACACCTTCTCCGATTCGCTCGGTAAAGGGACGGTCCACATCTCGCTGCAACTCCGTCGGGACCGACGAGATTGCCTGCACTGCGGCAAGTGAACGATCCACGGTATTGCGCTGTCCGGAAACTCCCATGGCAGTAAGCGCAAGAATCACCCCGGCGAACATTGCGCCTAACCCCAAAATGAATAGCAGTGCCATGATCACACCTCAATCTTGATAATGCGGGACATCCAAATAGCGCCCACGACGAGTAGGAGTAGCGCCAGCAGCGACATGATCAGCCCAACCGTGGTCGTAAAGAGCAAGGAAATGTACTCGGGACGGACCACCAACATGTAACCGAACATCGCAATCGGCAGTCCGATCAACACGAAGGCCGACAATCTTCCTTCCGCTGACAATGTCTTGACCTGGCGGCGAAGCCGCTCACGTTCCCGCAGCATGTCGGCGACATTGCGTAGCACTTCCGCGAGGTCACCACCGATTTCGCGCTGCACGGTGATCGCCATGACCACCCAGCGGAAATCTTCCGAATCCATACGTTCCGCGACGTGGGTCAACGCGTCTTCAAACGGTACGCCCAGCCTTGCCTCGGCCAGCGCACGACCTAGCTCGTCTCGCATGACGCCATCTGATTCGCGCACAACGGTGTCGAAGGCCTGCTGGATGGAATGACCTGCCGACAACGAGCCAGCGACCAGGGTCAGCGTCTCAGCCAGTACCGAGTCGAACTCTTTACGGCGACTACTGACCCGGACACTGAGATAGAGGTAAGGGATGGCAAAGCCGACCGCACCGCCTAGCACTATTCCGAGTAGCCCAAATCCGGAGACGAGGGCGCCAGCGAGAGCACCGACAACTGTGGCGCCGGTCAAGATCAGCAACCACTCGGCCGGCTTAAGGACTAGTCCCCCGGCTTCTAGTTTCAGACCCAGGGTCTGATCAAAGCCGCGCTTGTTGCTCACCCGACCGGCCAGCTCTACCGCCGAGCGAGCCACCCGATCCTTCAGCTCCACCATCGAAGGCGAGGCGCTACTGGTGGCGACAGCGTCATCGCCATAGCCACGCAGCCGCCGGCCGACTCGACCATCATCGGTGTCATTGCCGCGGAAGGCGATGAGCAAGACCACCAGCAACCCAGTGAACATTAGTAGTAAGGCACCGACGGCAACTGCCGGTGATGCCAGCACAGCGGTCAGCCCACCCATCTGTGCAGCCTGCGGGCCTGAGGGTGTTGCTGCAGCAGCGATCGGCTCCACCTGGGCTACCGCAGAGTCTGCGACTGACCCGGAACCCGTTTCCGCTGAAACCGAGACCGACACGTACGCTCCGGTACCTGCTGGCAGCGCAGCAGTAATCTGCAGTTGAGACTCAAGCGACGAGGCGCTCGCAGCAAATGCTGCCTCCAACTCGTCCGCAGCGGCCGCACCAAACACCTGGCCACTGCCAGCCTCAGCCAACTGATCCAGCGCAGCTTGCGCCTGCTTGCCGCCGTCGCCCAGCGCAACCGCGTCTAGCCCGACGCCACTGCTGGCCACACTCTTGCGCGCCTGATTCAGTGATGCGTTACTTCCCTCATCCTTACCGTCAGAAAGCACCACGAGCGAACGAGAGCCCGTTGCACCAGCCGCCTTGACCGCGGTAACAATCCCGTCATACAGGGCGGTGTCGCCAACGACTTTCAGCGCCGCCACCTTGGCTGCCACTTCGTCATGATTTTCAGTTGGGGCAATGGCCACCTTGGCGTTGTCGCCGAAGGTCACCAGGCCAACCCGAACGTCCGCGGGCACGGTGCCAAGAAATAGGTCGGCTGCATCCTTTGCGGCTGCGATACCGGCGCCCTTCATAGAACCGCTGACATCAAGCGTCAAGATGACAACCCGACCAGCCCCCGCACCCGCGTCGTACGCGGCCACTCGACTATCGACAGGTTGGTCATCAACGGTCACCGCGACTGAAGCGGGGTCAATGGCATCGTCCCCATCGAGTACGACCGACGAGAACAGAATGGTCAGTTCATCGTTGGCACTGCTGATGTCGTCGATCCGACCTTCAGCGGCGGTGGCCGGTGCGACGTTGAACAGCAGGGCGGCCAGAGCCGCCAGCAGGCCTACTAGCGTTTTCATCGCTTCCTACCCCGATGCTCGAAAGCGAAAATGGCTGGATCAATCGTGACTCCGGAGGCCTGCAACTTGTCCAGGAACTTCGGTCGTAGACCGGTGGATTGCAGTTGGCCTTGAATCCGGCCTTCGCTATCGACGCCCGCCTCTTCATCCAACAAGAACAGGTCCTGCATGGTGATGACGTCACTTTCCATACCAACGACTTCGCTGATGTGGGTGATCTTTCGGCTGCCATCCCGGAGCCGGGTCTGCTGAACCACTAGGTCAATCGCACTGGACACCTGTTCGCGAATCGCCCGTACCGGTAGTTCGACACCGGCCATCAACACCATCGTCTCGACTCGACTAAGCACGTCACGGGGTGAGTTCGCGTGCACCGTGCAGATGGAGCCGTCATGGCCCGTATTCATCGCCTGCAACATGTCCAAGGCCGCTCGGTCTCGAACCTCGCCCACCACAATGCGGTCGGGGCGCATCCGTAGTGAGTTCTTGACGAGATCTCGAATCGTGATTTCGCCGCGGCCTTCGATGTTCGCCGGCCTAGCCTCCAGTCGAATCACATGCTCCTGGCGTAACTGCAACTCTGCGGCATCCTCGATAGTGACAATGCGTTCATCACTGGGGATGTAGCCAGACAGCACGTTCAACGTGGTGGTCTTTCCTGCGCCAGTTCCACCCGAAACCAGCACGTTCAGTTTGCCGCGTACGCATGCCTCAAGGAAGCTGGCCACCCGCGGGGTCATGGTGCCGAAGTCAATCAAGTCGAGGTCGGTGAATGGATCGGCAGCGAACTTACGAATAGTTAGCACTGGGTGATCCACGGCCAGCGGCGGGATAATCGCGTTAACGCGGCTACCGTCCAGCAGTCGCGCGTCGACCATGGGGGACGACTCGTCAATCCGCCGCCCTACCCGCGAGACGATCTTGTCGATCGTTCGGCGAATGTGCATTTCATCAGCGAACTGTGCGGCGGACAGTTCTAGCCGGCCATTACGCTCCACGTACACCGCATCAGGCGCGTTAACCATCACTTCAGTCACATCGGGATCACGCAAGAGTGGTTCGATTGGCCCGTAGCCCAAAATATCGTCCGAGATCTCCTGGGTCAGCCGAGTGCGTTCCACCGCCCCCAACGGCACCGAATCCCGCTGTAAGACGTCCTGTAACGCGGCCAGCACTCGCTTGGACAGGTCATCCCGAGTGATCTCCATGCCGTAAAGTTCGGGCCCGAGCTGCTCCAACAACTGCGCGTGCACCGCATCGCGCAACACCTTGGTGTCAGCCGTCGAAGCTGCGCGCTTGGGCCCTTCCGCCAGACTCTCGTCGGCTACCTTGACGCCAACTGCATCCGCTGGTGCTGCCGACTTTTCTCGAGTGACCTGGGCCAGTCTGTCAGCCAAACTCATGCGACTTTCCTCCGCTTCCGAAATATTCTTTTGCGCGGTTGCGCAGCCACCGGTGCGACTCGACCGCCGATTAACGCTGCCGCAGTTTCCTTGATGGCGCGGCTTACCGCGTGATCTGGTAGTTCAGCGGTGATCGCGGCACCGCGATTGGTAAGGGTGGGCACATCCCGAGAGGAGGGAATCCAACCCACCACCGGTGTCTGCAAAACTTTCTGAACATCAGCTGCGTCCAAACCGACCTTGGAATCAGCCCGGTTCAGCACTAGTCCGAACCGATCTCGCGGATACTGCAGCGCTTCCACCGTCCGCAGCGTGATCTTGGTGTTCTTAAGAGCTGGAATATCCAGGCTGGTCAACAGCGCGACATGGTCACTGTGATCAAACGCTGCGAGTACCACGTCACTAAGTGCCGGAGGCGAGTCCACGATCACGTAATCGAACTGCCGGCTTAGCGCAGCAAGCAACCCACGGACCGTCTCGTCACCCACCGTCTCGGCGAGGCTGGGATCATCGGGCGCGGTCAATACCTGCAGTCCGCTGGGATGACTAGTCAGCAGAGCGCGTACCCCAGCGTCGTCCCAGTCTTGGTTCAGCTTCACCGCATCTGCGACCGAGCGTTTCGGATCAAGTTGTAGCGAGATGGCCACATCGCCGAAGGCCAAATCCAGATCAAGCAGCACCACTGAGCCTGCCCCGGATCGGACGAGATCCACGGCGAGGTTCACCGCAAATGTGGTCTTACCCGTACCGCCCTTAGGGGAGAACACTGTAATCACTTTTCCGCGGGGACCAGTCGGTGCGACGTCCCCCGCCGAGTGATGCAGCAGTTGCGTAATGTCTTGGCTACGGCGTACCGCGGCAGAGATTTCCGCAAGATCGCGCAAGGCGACAACCTCTCGCACTCCGGATCGCAACGCCTCGGACAAAATCGAGGTGTCCACGCGCTCGCGAACGAGCACGAAACCAACTAGTGGCGTTGCCACCCGCAACTCTGCGACCAACTCCAACGCTGCCTGCTGATCCACACCTGGACCGAGGACTACCGTTTCATCGTTTGAATTTTCGATTGCGGTGCGGAGTTCCGCTAGCGAACTCAGTACCTGCGGATCGTTGCCGGCAGCCGCTACTAACGCGGCCACGCGATCAGCATCAGGCTCAACAATGCATGTCATGGTCTTATCCCTTTCTGTGAGTTAGGCCGGGCTAGTTGAAGAGATTGCCGGCGGTGGCGCCGCTCGACTGTCCGAGTTCAGAGCTGGTGTTCTGCAAACCGAGGTACAGGTCTCCGTTCGCCTGAGCGAACACCAACTTCTCCGCCTGACGCTGCGATAGCGACAGGGTCAAGATTGCCGTCGGGATGCTTTCCGCATTTCCATCACCGCTAGCGGAATCCTTCACTGCAGTTGTCGGGCCGACGGCTGCGACATCCACATCTGCCAACAGCAGTTTGGTCGCGTCATCGGTAGTTGCGAAGACCGCCACCTGCGAACCCGGCTGAACAAAACCCGCAACTCGCTGCGGATCACCAAGTTGGACACTCAGGGCGATGTCGCCCTTCTCCAGCGGCAGCTGCCCGTTGATCGCTTTCTCTCCGAACATGGATTGCTGGATCACCTGTCCAGGCAGAATCGTCGTAACCGCGACATTCGACGCCACTACCGAAGCGTCTGCTACCGAGTCGGCCGGTACCGCACCTCGGGGTAGGACCTTTTCTTCGAATGAGCCGCCGTTGACGGCAGCACCGCCAGACGTACCCACCGCGACTGCCTCCTTAGCAACCAGGACCGTCACTGGGTCCTGATCCGCGTAGGAGTTCTGTTGAATGCTCTGCACATATAGGTACACCAAGAAGGTGCCCAACGCGGCTATGGCTACCGCCGCCGCCAACAATGCGCTTCTCCGCGACATCTGAAAACCTTTCACTCTGTTCCAGTTCGCATCAACGATCTGGATCGCTTGTCGATCTCTTCGACCTGGTTGCCGCTCTCAACGGCACGTCACAAAACTACGAATGCCATGCCGGGTTACGGATCGTCCATTACGCCCAGCCCATTCACACATTTAGGTACCTTGCTGGTCAGCCAAACGGTTGACAGCGGCGCATCATTCGCTTTGCAGTCCAGAGTTGGCGACCAAACGTCCATGGCGGGGTAGACCATTCGGCTGATCCGCGGCGATAGCAGCCCTACTTACGCTGCCGCCAGGAGGAAGTTGTGATGAACGAAAAAGAAGACACCAGCCGTCCAGGACGACGTTGGGCTATCGCTGGCGATCGC
>JAHZLH010000040.1 GCA_022599915.1 Actinomycetes bacterium | reverse complement strand
CGAAGTACCGCCTCTTTACGTAGTCGACTGCGGAGGGCATGAGCAAATGAAGCAGGACCCTCCGCAACTGACGGTCGTCACTGTCGTGCGGAATGATCCGAAGGCACTGCGGCTGACGCTCGCGTCGCTACGAGAACAAGACTTGCACGACGTGGAGCACTTGATCGTTGATGGTGCCTCCACAGATGACACCGGGCAGGTAGCCGTCGGCGCTGCGGCTGACTACGGCGCTCGAATGATCAGTGAGCCGGACCAGGGTGTTTACGACGCCATGAACAAGGGGATCTCGCTAGCACATGGCTCACACATTCAGTTCCTGAACGCTGGTGACACCTACACCAGCAGTGACGAGTTGGCCTGGGCACTAGCCCAACTGCGAACTGGAACAGCCTGGCTGCGAACCCGCGTCCGATTCGTGGATGAAGATCGAAACCCCACCCGACCACTGGCCGCAGCGGCTGTCGCTTTCACAGACTTCGCCTGGGGTCGGCAACCGGTCTTCCACCAAGGTGCCTTTATGGCGCAGCGGTTACTTAGCGATCTCGGTGGCTTCGATACCGACCTGACCATCGCGGCTGATTTTGATCTATCGCTGCGGGCGTTGGCTGCAGGGGTCACACCGCAGGTGAGTCACCGGGTGACTGTTGACGTAGACGCTGCGGGGTTAAGCACCGAGGAATGGCGCAAATCGCTGTGGGAGATGCATCGCAGTCGCACCAGTGATCCCATCAACCTGCCACGGGGACGCAGCTGGTCGGCAACCGCGGGTAAAACGCTGGAGACCGGAGCTCGGCGAGGTATTCGCAAGACTGCGGACGCCGTGCTTGGGCGAGAACGGGTATCCCGTTGGCGCAGTAAAGGGGACGGCGGATCCGGGGACAGGGAATAACCGTTGTTCTGAGCCGGCGGCGATCAGGGGGCCGCAATAAGTGGTGCGCTGGTGCTAGTGAGTTCGCGTGATGGGGGGATCTGCCGGCACCGTCCCGGCCGCTAGCCACTGACCAGCCAGCGGTTCCGGGATGTCGGGGACCGGGAAATGGGGGTCGGGTCGCATCCGGTTGGTCGCTTCCAGGTTGGCGTTGCGGTACGGGTCGTTAAGGATGTCGTTCGACCACATCTGTTTCAGGTAGTTGCGTTCGAAGCCCAGGAATGATGGGCCGCGGCTGACCGACTCCCGATGTAGTAGCACCGCCGCAGGGCAGTAGACATTTACGAGTCCAGCTGCGCGCAGGCGTAGGCACAGGTCGACGTCCCCGGTGTCGTTGGGGATCAGATCCTCGTTGAGCCCGCCCACTGACCAGTAGGTCTGCTTGCGGATTGCTAGACAAGCCCCGGTCACGGCGAGGACCTCACGGGTGTGGTTCAGCAGGCCGGATGCTTCGAGCACGTCGGGGTTTGCCGCTACAAAAGCATGTCCGGTCCCGTTCGCTCCCAGTCCGACCAAGCCAGCATGTTGCACCGTGCCGTCGGGGTAGCGCAGTTGCGGCCCCACGGCACCAACACCGGGAAGACTGGCGAGGCTGATCAGTTGGTCCAGCCATCCGGCCGATATGACTTCGGTGTCGTTGTTGAGCAGCACCAGGAACTCACCTTGCGCGGTGGCGGCAGCCCGATTGTTCATACTGGCGAAGTTGAACTCACCGGGGTGGCGCACTACCTGGACGTTTTCTTGCCTGGCGGCCTGATCAATCACAGCTTGCGCTGCTGGATCGCTGCTGTCGTTGTCCACCAGCAAGATTTCCAGCTGCGGATAGTCCGTGTGATCGCGGATGGAAGCCAGACAGGCGGCCAGGAGTTCGGGGCGGTCCCGAGTGGGGATGATGATCGACACAGTGGGGGCAGGCTCGGAAATCGGAAAGGTCATCGGATTGGCGGTAGCCGCTTCAGGTGGCGGCCAGTTGCGGGCCGCACAGAATTCCGCCAGAGCAGCCTTGGGAGGGGGAACGACACCATGATCCGTAGCTGATTCTGATCGCTGTTGGAAAAGCAGTTGTGGAATGTGCACTACTCGATCTGCTGGGTCGCGACTAGCTAGCAACGCGACTTCCCATCTAGTGGCCGCTGGTGAAAGGTCAGCTGCCCGATCATTGCGGAGCACCAGGCTCCTACCGAGGTAGTTCTGCTGCAGCAGCAGCAATGGCGACCAACCGGGTCGAAACCGTGGTGCAGCGACCGGCGTCCCTTGCTCGTCAATCAACCGATCATCGGCATAGATCAGGGCTGGGGCTTGTTCGTTGGACTGGCGATCCCAGTGCCGCCAGCGACGCAGCTCTACGAGTGCCTGCGGCAAGAGTCGATCCCGACCATCAACCAGAATCGTGAGTCCTGCTGGTTGCTCACTGGCGAGCCTTCGCCGGTCATCGCTGGGGTCGGCGGCGATGGCTACCTGTGCGGCGTGACGGCGCTGGAATCGCTCCGCTACCGTCACAACTTGCTCGTCGAGTGCTCCGAAGATGCGAACTTGCCAGTCGGCTGTGAGTTGCCAACTGACACTGGCGAGTGTTTCGAATAGTTGCTCAGCGGTCGAACTCCTTGCGTCCACTTCAACGGTCAGGTGCAGGTCTGCGGGAAGCCCGGCGTTCACCGCACGTAATCCCGTGTAGTAACTCAACAGTCGGCTGCGGTGTTCCGCAAGATCGCTACCCGGTGCCAGTGCGGTCGATGCCGGCAGTGCGGCGTATCGATCTTCAAGGCGGGGGACCGCCCGACGACCAAACCAAATCATCTTGCCGAGCGCTCGGCGCACAAGGTTAGCCATGAACCGCCACCCGACGGCGGGTCGGTCGAGTCGGGGCTGAGGATGGCGCCTTACTCACATCGTCCTCCGGTTTCGCTCGTCTACTCTTCCGGAAACGGGATGAGCAGCCCAGCAGCCTCACTGTATCGACCGGGAACCCACCCCGACGGGATTCCGCCGCAGCCGAAACCTTGCACCCCACCGGTGGCGGTAGAGTCGGCGGGTGCAGATCTTGAGCGTAGTGGGTGCCCGACCGCAGTTTGTGAAACTGGCTCCGGTAGCTGCTGCCCTGAACCGAGCAGGCGCCCAGCACGTCATCGTGCACACCGGACAGCACTACGACGAACGCATGTCGCAGAGTTTTTTTGACGATCTCACTATTCCGGTTCCAGATCTCAACCTCGAGGTGGGTTCTGCCGGCCACGCCAAACAAACCGGGCAGATGATGGAGCGGCTAGAACCCGCATTGGCTGAGATCAGACCCGATTGGGTACTCACCTACGGTGACACGAATTCCACTCTGGCCGCGGCCATTGTGGCCGTGAAACTGCAGTTGCCGCTGGCCCACTTGGAAGCGGGGCTTCGGAGCTTCAACCGCGCGATGCCAGAGGAACACAACCGAGTCCTGACTGACCACGCATCGGATTTGTTGTTGGCCCCCACCGAAACCGCGATGGGTCATCTGGCAGCCGAGGGGTTGGCTGGCCGCAGCCAGCTTGTTGGCGACGTGATGGCCGACGTGTGTTTACAGGTCGCGCGCTCGGGGCAGTTGGAGCTACCCGATGGGGTTAGTGCGGAGCAGCCGTACATCATGGCCACTATCCACCGAGCGGAGAACACTGACTCTCCTGAACGGCTGCGAGCCATCGTTTCGGGATTGCAGTCGCAGCCGGTCCCGGTTGTCCTAGCTGCTCACCCCAGGCTGGTGAGTAAGTCCGCAGAACATGGGATCGAGTTATCTGCGGGTGCAGTGCGCACTATTGCGCCCTACCGCTATCCACAAATGGTGGCGGCCGTTGCAGCAGCTGCGGGAGTGGTGACCGACAGCGGTGGTTTGCAGAAAGAGGCCTATCTGCTCGGTACTCCGTGCACCACAGTGCGCACCGAGACCGAGTGGGTGGAACTGTTGGAGACGGGTTGGAACACGCTCGATCCGCAGATCCAAAACCCGCAGCAATGGCTCTATCCAGCGCCACAGAATGTCGATACTCGCGATCTATACGGGGATGGGAAAGCTGCTGAGCGAGTAGCAGCAGCGTTGCTGGAGACGTAGCCGGCAGGCTCAAATGTGCCGGGCTTGGGGGCAGGTGACATTCGATGGCCGGGACTGTTGCTAGAGAGTATTGGGTCGAACCGTACAGTCATACATAGCGAGGAGGCAGCGTGAAGATCACTGTTGTTGCATTGGGCAAGATTGGCCTACCCCTAGCCGTTCAGTTCGCCCGATCGGGACACCAGGTCATCGGCGCCGATGTCAACCAAGACACGGTCGATACGGTCAATAAGGGGTTAGCGCCGTTTCCCGGGGAAGCGCACTTGGACGACTATCTGGCAGAGGTGGTGGCCGATGGTCGGTTGCAGGCAACCACCGATACCGCAGCAGCAGTACGGGAAAGCCAGGCAGTGGTGGTCGTGGTTCCGCTATTCGTCGACGATGAGGGAAATCCTGATTTCGGTTGGATGGACGACGCCACCAAATCCATAGCGGCCGGGCTGCAGCCAGGAACCTTGGTGTCCTACGAAACCACGCTGCCCGTGGGCACCACTCGGAATCGGTTTGGGCCCATGTTGGCTGCTGGCTCCGGTCTCCAGCCCGGCACCGACTTCTCACTGGTCTTCTCCCCGGAACGGGTACTGACCGGCCGAGTTTTTGCCGATCTACGTACCTATCCGAAGTTGGTGGGTGGCGTGGATGCCGCGAGTACTGCTGCGGGTGTGCAGTTCTACCAAGACGTCCTGCAATTTGATGAGCGACCGGACCTCAGCCAAGGCAATGGGGTCTGGGATCTGGGCACTGCCGAGGCATCGGAATTGGCAAAATTGGCCGAGACCACGTACCGCGATGTCAATATCGGGCTGGCCAATCAATTCGCACGGTTTGCCGACGCGAACGGGATTGACGTCGATCTGGTCATCGAGGCGTGCAATTCACAACCCTTCAGCCACATTCACTCCCCGGGTATCGCGGTCGGTGGCCACTGCATTCCGATCTATCCCCGCTTCTATCTGTGGAACGATCCGCAAGCGACGATCGTGCGAGCAGCCAGAGAGGCCAACGCGGGCATGCCGAACTATGCAGTTGACCTGCTCGCGCAAGTGCATGGGTCACTGGCTGGGCAGCGGGTGGCAGTGCTTGGCGCCAGTTATCGCGGCGGAGTCAAGGAGACGGCATTTTCCGGGGTCTTTTCGGCAGTTGCTTCCTTGAAGGATGCTGGCGCCGAAGTCGTCGTTCACGATCCGATGTACACAGATGAGGAACTGCGATCATTGGGCTTTTCCCCCTATACGTTAGGGGAGGCGATTGATGCCGCCGTTGTGCAAGCGGACCATGTTTCCTACCGTGATTTGGTGGCTACCGATCTGCCGGCGCGCACCATTTTGGACGGTCGGCGGGTGTTGGCGGCCGACCGATTCCCGCAGGCCACCGTGCTGGCACTGGGCCAGGGAGCTACCAACCCATCAGCCGGATAAGTTCTTCACCTGACGAGAGCGCATCGAGCGGAGCAAGTTCTTCACTGAAGCGACGGCTCATGGAATTTGTTGGATTTGGGTCGACGCTAGTGGCGGCCTCACGGATTGCCTGGACAAGGTTTTCGTCGTCTCCGACGACTGGTCCGGCAGCTAGCTGGTCAAGTTTCACATACGTCCCTGGATCGGTGTCTTCATAGAACTGTTGGTCGGGGGCGTAGTGAATGACTGGGCGCCCAGTCCAGCCGAAATCGACGATGACGCTGGAGTAGTCGGAGATCAGAATGTCTGCCGCGAGCAGATAGTCGGCTAGCTGGCCTCGAGGTCGCACTCCGCTTGCGAACCAGCGCAGATCGTCGGGAACGCCAGCAGTGCGCCTCCCGGTCGCATCGTCGTCGTGCTCCCGAAAGAAGAGATAGAAGTCGGACCCTAACCCGCTGGCCAATTGATGAAGGTTGGGCACGCGGAATTCCGGTGCGATCTGTCCTGATCGTAGAGCCGGCAGGAACAACACGACGGTGCGATCTGCCACGTCCCACCTGCTCCGGAGCAAGGATCTGCGTTCGTGTGCCCCGGGGGACACGAGCGTGTCTGTGGCGGGAGACCCGCTGGCCACTAACGTCATCGAGGAGCCGTACGCGTCTCGCAGGCACTCGGAGGTGTAGTCACCGGAGGTCACGAGGTGGGTCCAGGTAGGTGGCTGGCCGGGCGGCGTGATTCGCGGAAGTGGGACGCCGTGCCCCAGTTGTAGGAAGGTCCGCCCGTCCGGATTAAACGGCAGCCAGCCGTTGTCTACCCAGACGCCAGATGTGGCCAGTAGGTCGATGTAGCGTCTCGTGAAACGAGGGGCGGCCAGCGTTCCTGTCGGCCGGCTGAAGATGGCGCTGTGGTTGCCCGACCAGGCCTGCACGAACTTGGGTCGATGGCGGCGTAGCGCCTCGGACAATCCCCAAGGCGCACCGTCAACTCGTCGACCTGCGAATGATTCGAAGAAGACATGGTTCGATCGTGGTCGACTGCGATGATCACTCAGATAGTCGGCGGCCTGTGCTTGCGTGAGTTCCTCGAAGGGATCTCGGGTGGCCACGTCAGGGTAGCGCCGTCGGTCAACGCGCTCCGCTAGGCGTTCCCGCCAGTTGGCCGTTGTTGACCTGCTCAGCACGATCTGGGTGTCCTCGGCGCTGATCTGCCATTGCTGCGCAGCAGGATCCACGGGCGAGACGTTGAGCGATTGAGCTGGCCGCAGGCGAACTCGCCAGTAGCCGGGTCCGCCGACATGAAAACCGGCGTATAGCGACAACGTCGTCTCACCCCGGCCGAAGGTGTGGTTGAGATCCTTGGTGGAAATGTGCGAGTTCCACGTGCACCGATCGCCCTCCTGGTTGACCACCGAACCGAGGGGTTGATTCCAGAAAGTGCCGTCCAGTGGGTTCTGCAGTTGCAGTTCGGCAGCGCTATGGTCCCTCATGTCGACTCGACCGGGGGATTCGACCGTTACGGTGGCCGCGAAGCCATCGCCATCAGGTGTCAGTTCGATCCAGCCGCGCGCGGGCAGCAGTCCGCCAGGTATCTCGGTCAGTCGGTAGCTGTCTACTCGGTAACAGTCATTTGGTTCGACGGGGACATCGGGCGGTATGACGTAGTCACCGGCCGAAGTACTGAGGCGCTGCCACTCGATCAACATCTGATTGAAATGTGACCCTGCCGCCTGTTCCGCCTCGGTGAGTCGATCGGCTAGCAGGCACTGCAGCATGACCCAGCGATTCAGCGGCAGACCGTCGAAGACTTCCTCCGGGATGTCCGTCATGTAAGCGCGGGTCAGCGATACCAACAATTGCCGGTATTCGGCCGAGGTGTTTTCCAGGTCCTTGACGTGGATTCCGAGATCGTGAGTCAGGAACTTCTTATGCTTCGTGAGCAGCATGTCCTGTCGGCCATGTTTGGCCAGTACTTCGTCGATCTCGCGGTTAGCTTCGAACCTATCTGACAGGTTTTCGATCGTAGACTTTCGTTGGGTGATCGACTTCCGATCTGATGTGGACCATCGCCGCCAGTTGGTCACCAGCGAGGACGTGATGGCGACAGTATCGGCGGCCTGGTAGCACTTGGCGGTGAAGATTTGGTCTTGGTAGTAGATGTCCTCTCGAAATCTGATGTCATTGCGGTCAAGGAACGCCTTTCGGTACAACTTCGAACCGCCGATGGTGTCGCGCAACATCTCCGGTAGTTGCGCGAAATCTGTCACAACCCGCGATCTCAACGTCACCCCGGGCATCCATCGGTTGCGTTCGCCGGAGTCCATGTCGATCCGCAGTACCCCACCGATGACCAGGTCAGCCTGTGCTTGTTCGCCAGCGGCAAGCAGACTTTCGCAGCCCGTCTGGCGAACCTTGTCGTCACTGCCAATAGCGACAACCCAGGGCGCGCGGGCAGCATCGAATCCGGCGTTCAACGGACGACCAGGTTTGCCCGCTCGATCGGGCAAGGTAATGACTCGGATCCGCGGGTCTGCTGCCGCCAGTGATTCGGCAACGGCAGAGGAGTCGTCGGTACTGCCGTGATCAACAACGATGATCTCGATGTCAGTCAGGGACTGCGCCATGGCTGAGTGGACTGCATAAGGGAGCCGCTCAGCGTCGTCTTGACAGATGATGACGACGCTGACGGCTGGCGTTGCGGTCACGATTCGTCGACGAACTTCTTGGCCCGGGTGAGATCTTCTTCGAAGTCCACCTCGACGGCATATAGATCAGAAATATCTACGGGCTGGAACTGGGCATTGTCCTCAGCGACAGCTACCTCGATCCCGCGTTCGAAGTAGTCGTTATCGTCGACATCTCGCAGCGCCGAAATCAGCATGGCCTTTTGCTTGGCTGAAACGAAGTTGATACCGATGGCTTCGCCGAGTGGATCAGTCACCCGCTTGGAAAGATCACGAATGTTGCCTGACTCGTCAACGGTGTATTTCACTTCTTCATCACCGACCGCCGCGGTGTTGACGCAGACGAAACTACTGTCCTGTTCCATCAGCGGGATAACCCGTTCCAGGATTCCGACGTGGAAGACCACGTCACCGTTGAGCCACAGCACCCCGCCCTCAGCCGAAAGCTCCAACGCTCGCAGCAGGCTCTTTGAGGTGTTGGTTTGGTCGTAGAGCTCGTTGTAGGCGAACAACACATCCGGGAAAGCTTCCATGATGAGGTCTCGCTTGAAACCGACGACAACTGTTATTCGAATGCCCGGCATAGCTTCCCGCAGTTTTGATATCTGCTGGAACATGATCGAGTGACCACCGCTCAACTCGGTGAGCGGTTTGGGAAACGGACGACCGAGTCGAGTCCCCATTCCGGCGGCCAGAATAACGACTTGTCGGCTCATAGTGCTCCCAGATCGATGTCTCGTCGCATGCTATCGCCCAACCCGGGCAGTTCCGAGGGATGGTGACTGCGACTCGCCCGTGGCGGAATTTCCGGTGAGGTTCGACTATTCCCGGGGCCCGACCACGGTGTGCCGGGCGCAGCCTCGCCTCCGCTAGAAGTTTCTCCAGCCAACATCGGCTGATCAGTCAGTCGCTGGGAACTTGCTCGGCGCCAATGGCGCGGTAAAACTCCCGCATGGCCTGCTGGTTGTACCTCACTGGATCGAACTCCCGATAGGGGACCTCACCCGCCAGGAACGCCCGCATCCCGTCGGCAACTCCGGCTACTGAACGAGGAACGATGAGACCATTCCCGTCCGGCAGTGCACTGCTGCTGCTGGAGAAATCAGTCGTGACCACGGGAACACCGACAGTCAAAGCTTCCAGGATCACCATGGGCTGCCCCTCATGATCACTGGAGAGCACAAAGCAGTCCGAGCCAGCTAGCGCCGGGTAGGGGTTTGCTTGGAAACCCGCCAGTTCAACACAGTCATCCAGTCCCAGCCCGGACACCAAGTCCGCCAGGAAATCAGCGAGCGGCCCAGTACCTATGATGATCAGTCGCGTATTCGGATTCTCCTCGTGCACCTGGGCGAATGCTCGGATGAGACGTTCGTGGTTCTTTTCGGTGGACAGCCGCCCGATGGTCACAAACGTTTGCTCGTTTTCCCGGCTAGGTCGCCAGCGCCACGGCGGGCCTTCGGCCGCTGGGTCGGGTTCACTCGGAGCCGCCACTAACCGCAGCACCTTCTCGTGGTCCATGGTGTTGTGAGCGAATGTAAAGGAGTCGCGAGGTGCGTAGGTTGCGAGGTTTTCCGAGTTGACCCGGGCCAGCTCCTCGGAAACAGAAACCAGGTTGTCGAACATCCGATAGGTCGTAAATACGCTGTGAAGTTTCTCGAACAGATGCTGTTCGCCATGCACCTCTCGCCGCGCATCCGCGTACATATCGTTGTGTAGCCAGACGCTATGACTCTTCGCTTTGCCTTGCAGCAGGATGAAGTCCCACAGTGGTCCGTAGCCACTGAAGTCAAGAATGTAGTCGAACTTCGCATCGCCAAAACAGCGATGCCACTCGTCTTCGAACAGTTGGGAGAGCGGGAACTCTTGGCTGGGGATCTCGGAGTCAATACCGCGGCGCTGCAACCGATCTCGGCGGGCGTGGGCAACCTTCGAACCGTTCATGCCGCCGACCCAAGGAAGGTGGCGGACGTGCGGTTCAATCGCTGCGATGTTCCGGGCCTGGTCCGGCTTGTGTGAGAACAGGTAGAAAGCGGAAACATCGAAGCGTTCGTAGTCGATGTTCGCCAACAAGTTCAACGCAGAAGTGGATATGCCATTGGGCTTGAGCGTTCCCAGGTAAATCAACACTCGCTCACGCCCGTCGGAGGAGATGTCGACAGCTCGATCGGATCTTTGGCCGCGGAAGATCGCGTCCACCACCCGACGGGTTACCTCGCCGTCCTCATGGGGGGCGAATCGGGCAGTCCAGTCTGCCCGGCGGGCATGCCATTCATCTGAAGTCTGCTCGCCATAACCGCTGGCAATCGAACCAACGACACTGGCGAGTTCGCCAGCTGACTCTGCGATCGGGCCGGGCAGCTCGTCGATGTTCACATATAGCCCGCGGCTGTCTTCGTAGTTGGCACGATCCGGGAGATAGAAGGCGATCGGCCGGTCGAGTGGCAAGTAGTCCATGAAGATGGACGAGTAGTCGGTGACGAGGACATCGGCAGCGGCTAGCAGCAGGTTGGTGGGGATGCTGTTCGGCACCAACTTGTGCTGCAGGTGCCCCGCAGTTGCAGCAGCTGAGTGCACCACTTGGTGGACCTTGCCCACGGCCCCCCAGCCAGCGGGCAGCCCGCGTTCGATCTCGGCTAGTGCGCTGGCCACATCGGCCGAACTGTCGGCGGGGTTGTAGAAGGATTCACCTCGCCAGGTTGGGGCGTAAACCACCAGTCGGTCGGGCACCGCTAGCCCTGCGTCAGCGAGCAGCGCCCGAGCCGTCTCGCGTGCGCCCGGTTCAGTTTGCCGGTCAGTACGTGGCAGTCCCTCTTCGAGAATCACCCCGTTGAAGATGTTGCGCAGCCGGTAGTCCTCGGCGTACATCTGCTGGGTCATGAATGGCCCTGAACTCAGCAAGTAATCAGCGGCGACGAAGTTACGAACGATGTTTCGGGCCCCCGCAGCTCCGTTGGGCAACGAGTACCCCATCTTTTTCAATGGCGTGCCATGCCAGGTGTTGATGTAGATCTGGCCCGGCCGCTTGCTGAACTCCTGCGGGAAGGTTGCGTTGTTGACCAAGAATCCGGCCGTAGCCAGGTAGCGGGAGTAGGAGGTCGACTTGTGCTTGATGAACTTCACCCGAGGATGAGACCGGTAGGCCGCAGGTATGCCTGGGTCGCTGGGGTTGGTGACCGCCCAGACATGTGACAGATGCTGGAAATCCGGGTGGTCGAGCAGATAGCGAAAGATAGCTTCCGGGTTGCAGAGCACGCCGTTCCCGGAAAACGATTCGTACAGCACCGTGTCGGACCGAAGGGGCCTGCGACGCCAGACCGAACGAAGTTCCGCGCGGCCGGCCCGTCGCAATCGCCGCGCCAATCGCGAAACGCGATCAGATCGACTCATGGGCACTCCTTCGAGAACATCAACCGCGTCTCCAGATGCGGCGTCTGATGGTCGGTGAAGCCGGATCCAGAACGAACTTGGTACGTTCACCATAGGGTGCCATGTGGATTCGGGTGCTTCGACACTCCACCCTCGATCTATGCCTGGGAGATGGAATGGGCGCTGACAGCGAATCGCTGGTAATGCCGATTGCCGAGAATGGCCTCTTGCTGCACGTTGGCGTCTTCAAGACGGGCACAACCGCGCTGCAGGATGCGCTGCGGCACAGTTCCGAAGTGCTAGCGCCAGCCGACGTCTTATACCGGGGTCCGCACTCTTGGCGATTTCAACCACTACGCGAGCTGGCAGCAACTCAGAATCCAAGTTGGACATCTTTAGTGGGTGACGTGGTCGCGCACCAAGGTCGCGCCATGGTGAGCAGTGAAAATCTTTGTGGCTGCGATGACGCTGAGGCGCGGTCGGTGGTGGACCAATTAGGTGCTGGTCGCAGCACTCGGGTGCTGCTAACGGTGCGCTCGCTGGCTGCCTTGTTGCCGTCCACCTGGCAGCAGTTCCTCAAGCGGGGAATGAGCACTCCCTACGCTGACTGGCTTGCTGAAGTGCTGGCGGATGCCCCGGCGGGGAGAGGAGCCTTTTGGCGGCGCAATGACTTCGTCACCCAGGTCAGGCGTTGGGGAGATCTGGTGGGCACGGCAAACGTCACCGTCGTCGTGTCGGACAAAGCGGAACCGAATCGACTGCTTCGATTAACGGAGCGGCTGTTGGCGTTGGCAGAAGACTCACTGCACTTTCGTGAAGACTCCCGCAAGAACGAATCACTCTCCTTCCCAGCCGCAGAATTGCTGCGGTTGGTCAACGAAGCCACGCATGAGACGCTGACTCGGGATTACTACCGCAACTTGGTGCGGCTGGGAATGTTCCCGGCAACTAGCCGGGCGGACTCCGCCAGTGACCCGCGAATTCCAGTGCCGCAGCCGGTGGCGGAAGAGATGACCCGCCTCGGCAGCGAGCAAGCAGAGCAGCTGGCCGGCTCGGGAGCGCAAATTGTGGGTGACTTGTCCCTGTTGGCCAGCAAGCCTTCACTCGTCGCGCCAGATGCTGCCCCGCCAGTCAGTATCGCGCTTAGTTCTGCCGCTGCTGCGGTGTCAGGTGCGCTGCTGGCAACGGAGCGGCTCGGGAACCCCGCTCCGGATTCGCAGCGAGTTGACTCGCAATGGCGGCGGATCAAGCGGCGCCTGTCGCGACCGCGCTAGCGAACTGCGGATTTACCGGCCCCCGGCACCCTATGATCAAGCCATGCCGTGCCCTGACCTCAGTCCTGCGATAAGGCCAAGGCGCAGCGGTGTCTGAAATACGTGATCTAGTCCGCCGAAGGCGACTGTTGCGGCTCATGGCCCGGCAGGACGTCAAGTCGTCATTTCAGAACTACCGGCTTGGTGTCATCTGGGCGCTGGCCGAACCGTTCGCCTTGGCGTTGCTGATTTGGGTGGTCTTCTCGTTCATTAGATCTGGGCGGGCGGAATCGATCGGACTAGATCCGTTCGTGATCTACATCGTGACCGGCCTGCTGCCCTTCCAATGGCTGGTCAGGTGCATGAATAAGGGCCCCAAGGTGTTCAAGCGCTACGGCGAGATGCTGATGAGCAGTCCGCTACCGGTGTGGGTGTGGCCGATACGCGTCGTCAACGCGGCTGGTGCTGAGTTCCTGATCAGCATTCCGGTGATCTTTGCACTAATGATCCTCTTCGGCGCATCGATTACTTGGGGTATCGCGCTGCTGCCGGTTGCGATCCTGGTGCAGTACCTGTTGGGTTCCGGTGTTGCGATGCTGGGTGCAGCGCTTGGTCTTCGAGTGCCGGATGTGGCCTACCTGTTCACGGTCATGTCCAGGGTGCTGTTCTGGACTAGTCCGATTCTGTGGAACGGGAAAGATTTCCCAGAGCCCATTCAGGCCTGGCTCTACCTCAACCCCTTTCACTTCGTCCTTGACCTGTATCGGGCGACAATCTGGCCCGAGGCACTGCCAACTTTTCGAGACGCGATGATCTCGATTGTGGTCATTGCGGCGATCTTCATCACCGGCAGCGTCTTGCTGAAGTTGCGGGTGAATGAGGTTCGGAGGCTGGTGTCGTGAAGCCACTCGTGAACCTCGAGGACGCCGGTGTGCAGGCGCTGCGCTCAAAGAATCGAAGGCGGTCCCGCAAGAAGATTCCGATGGTGATGGGCAAGGGTGAGTTTCGGGACTACTGGGTCTTTCGGGGGGCGACTGCGAAGATCCAGCCTGGCGAATGCGTAGCCCTATTGGATCCTAGTGGTGGCGACCGAGCGACATCGCTCACGCGACTCATGGCCGGTTTGATCACGCCAGATGAGGGCTCTGTCCGCCGCCGCGGCGAAGCGCTGATGCTGACCCGTCCCACCAAGCGCAAACTGAAATCGCTGAGCATTGGCCAAGCGGGGCGGATGCTCGCTGGCATCTATGGCATGACGGATGCGCAGGTGGATGCTCGGATTGATGACGTGATGGAGTTGGCGGGCTTGGCGGAAAAGCCTTGGCTTCCAGTAGAGGAGTTGGACGGTAGCCAACTGCGTCAGTTGAGTTTCGCAGCTGGCACTTCCACGGATGCGCGGTTACTCGGCCTGCAGAATATGGCAATGGTTGGGTCCGTCGAGTTCAAAGCCCAGTGTGTGCCAAGACTACGAGAGTTGATGGCGGATGGGGTCGCGCTGATTTTGGACGACAGTGACCCGTTGCTGGTTTCGACACTGGCGTCACGCGCCCTGCTGATCCGCCGCCGCAAACTCGTGCCGATGACCACAGTCGAAGCTGTCGAGTTGCTGCGGAAATGGGCCCAGGAGAATCGCTTTGCTCGAAAAGAGAAGAAGCGGCTGCTCCAAGAGGAAGACGATGATGACGATGACACAACCTTCATGTGAGTCGCGGTGGCTGCCACAAGTGTGATTTCGCTGTCGACGTCCGCTACGGTCGCCGCGGCGCTTGCCCAGGTCGCCCAGGAACTAGGCCATGGAGATGACCCAGTCCTGGTGGTGTCAGATCAGGTGCGGCTTCCGCCGGCTGCCGTGGCCGATATTGCGGCTCCTCGGCCAGGTGGAAGTTCCGCACTGACCGCTACTCCCGGCGCTCAGGCCGAACCAGACGTTCGGGTACTGCACCACCGGGTGGTGGATGTGGTCACTGATCGGCACAGCTGTTCAGCGGCGGACGCGCAGGCGATCGGGGTGCTGCGACTAGCTGCTGCCGATCGGCAGCGAGCAGCAATCGCGCTTCAAGCGGCCGCCGCAGAACTGCCCACCGAGGTAATGCCAGAGCGCTGTTTTGCCTGGCTAGTGATAGTCCTGGTGCGGGCGGGAATCCCGATTCGGGCCGAACCCGTTGATCCATGGCCGTGGTCACTTCAGGTTGAGCCGCCACCACTCACTGCCCAAGAAGCCGACCGGATCAAGTTGACTCGGGCCACGAGAGCTGATGACGGCGTGTACTCGCTAGCGGTGCTGCGGCGGTTAAGTAAACCGCTCAGCCGCTTCGCTGCTGGTAGGGGTTGGTCTCCCAACGCGATCACCATCGTTTCCCTGATCGTTGGGCTGGTCGCTGCACTGAGTTTCGCGGTTGGTGAGCGGTGGGCTCTGGTGCTGGGAGCGGTACTGCTGCAGGTGTCGATTGTGATCGACTGCTCGGATGGTGAAGTAGCCCGGCTGACTGGCCGCTACAGCACCGTTGGCGCCTGGCTGGATGCCGCCACCGACCGGATCAAGGAATACGCCGCCTACGCCGGACTTGCTGCGGGTGCCTGGGCTGCTGGCAGTGACATTTGGTGGCTTGCCGGGGCCACCATGACGCTGCAGACCGCTCGGCACTTGAGTGACTACACGTTTCATCAGGTCCAGGTTCGTCGAGAGACTGCCGGGATCACGCGGCCGCTGTCTGACACGGCCGATACTGGCAACCAATATCGAGGAGTTGTCGCGGTCGCGACCAACCTCAACCGCCGCCCGTTGCTGCGCAGCATCAAGAAGGTCATCTTTCTGCCCATTGGTGAGCGTTGGCTAATCATTTCGGTCACCGCCGCTTTTCTCAGCCCGTGGTGGACGTTCGGCGTACTGCTAGTCCTGGGTGCACTCTCGGCCTGCTATGCCCTGGCTGGCCGGTTCCTGCGGACGAGGAGTTGGTCGCGCACTGATGTGGGAGCCGACGTAGTGGATCCGCAGTTGGATGCTGGTCCGATCACACTGTTGCTGGGGAGATTTCCGGGTGCCGGTTGGGCTGGTCCGTTGTTCGTGCTCGGCATGGTTGCTTGGCTTACGGCCTTGCTGA
Source organism: Actinomycetes bacterium (assembly GCA_022599915.1). NCBI lineage: Bacteria > Bacillati > Actinomycetota > Actinomycetes > Actinomycetes bacterium. The sequence goes on along the minus strand of JAHZLH010000040.1, from coordinate 6,882 downwards.
CCCTGCCTACGGCACTGTCGGTGGCAGCCTTGCTTGTCGTTGCGGTACTGCTCCCCTCAGCTAGCCGCTGGCTTGTCGGATTCCGGTTTGGCTGGCTGCTGCCGTCGGTGTTTGCTGTGGTGGAACTAGCGGGCTGGCTCGCCGCCACTGCGGCGCTCGATCCGCAGCTGGCTCCGTGGGGCTTCGCCGTGGCCGGGGTAGTGGCATTCCATCGGTACGATCTGCTCTACCGGGCGCTTGCGGGTCTGCCGGCACCCGGTTGGGTTCGAATCATGTGCGGGGGAACGGATGGGAGGCTAGCGGTCATGGCTGTGCTAGTACTCGCGGGGATGGTTGTCTTCGGTATCGCCCTGCCGATCTTGGCCGGTGTGCTGGCAATAACCGCCGTGGGAATCGCATCGCTGCAATGGGTGCGGCAAACCACGCTCACAACTGCGGGGAATGCCCGGTGAGTTCAGTTCCGCGTGATCGCGTTCTGCTCCATGTCGGCGTGCACAAGACTGGCAGCACTGCACTCCAGGCCGCTCTGGCTGACGCGCGACCCGAACTCAAGCCACTTGGTGTCATCTACCCGGGATCTGCGAACGCTCATCACAATGCTGCCCGGGCAGTCGCCGAGCGGACTTTCGGTTTTGGTGATCAGGCGCAGCTACCGCAACCACGACAATGGCGCCAGCTATGTCGGAGCATTCGTCGACATCGCGGTCGCGCAATCGTCAGTAGCGAGTTCTTCGGCCAGATGGCGCCGAAGAACATCGCGAAGGTTGTCGATGGTCTTGGTGGGACGCGAGTACACGTGTTGATCGTGGTGCGACCCCTCACAGAATTACTGCCCAGTTCCTGGCAGCAGTACCTGAAGGGGGGGCTGAAGGTTGGCTACGGTGAATGGTTGCAGGCCATTTTGGGTCCAGGGCACTCGCCGTACACCCCGGGCTTCTGGTCAAGGGCGAATTTTTCCAGAATCATTCGTCAATGGACCTCGGTGGTACCTCCAGAGCGAATCACCGCTGTAATTCTTGATCCGGATGATCGGCAGCTCGTGGATCGAACGGTAGCGGAGCTAGTCGATGTTCCCGCTGGAGTCATATCTCGCAATTACGAGGGCGGACCCAGCAACCGTTCGTTGACCGCTCCGGAAGCAGAACTGCTGCGACAAGTAAATCTCTTGGCAGCTGGTTCTATTGGCTGGAAAGCATACTCGGGGAATATCCGTCGCGGTGCGGTTCGCATTATCGTGGAGAACCGACAGCCACCGGCTGACGAACCCCGGATCAACACGCCGCAATGGGCGCTGGATGAAGCCCTGAAACGGCAACGGAAGGATCTGAACCGGCTCCGGCGCTCGGGGGTTGATCTGCGTGGCCCAACTCGGCGGATGTTGGAAGCGCGAACTGGGGCTGATCCAGTCGAGGTCACTGAATTTCCGGCGGATCTCGCGGCCATGGGCGTTGCGAGCGCGGCGGGCTGGCGCCCTTAGCGCAGCCTGCGGCTGCTGACGATGGCCAGCGCGTGTCCAACGGTGGCCAGCAGCGACAGTGGCAGCAAGAGGATCAACAGTCCGCGGGTTGCGACCAAATCACCTAGCAAGAGATCTAGGAGAGCCGCAGCGAGAATCAGTATTGTCATCTCCACCGAGTGGTAGATCCGGTGAAACGGGAAGAACCGAACGGCCCGCCGCAGCGTCGCCATTGTCCCGGTGCCAGGCGACGTATTCTCGCCGGTGTCGGCCAGTTTGGGCAACTCCGCTGCGTAACGGGTGGCCTCGGCCATATCGTTGAGAGCTTTGTTCCACAGCAGTATCACTGCGAGCAGCACGCCGGCATAGGCCCATGGGTTGGCGACATCCAGTTCGCCAGCAGCGCGCAGCCCCAACGCGATCGGAATCAGTGCCTCGGTGGTGTAGTGGCCGATCTTGTCGAGGAAGACGCCCTTGGCTCCGGTGGTGCCCCGGACTCGTGCCACCTCACCATCACTGGCATCAACCAGCATTTGCGCCTGCGCCAACAGAGCGGCAAGGAAAGCCCCGGGAATACCGGGGATCAAGAGCGCCGCGGCTGCCGCCCAGCCGACCACCATCATCAGGATCGTGACACCGTTGGCGCTGATCCCGGTAGGTAGCAGTGCCCAGGTGACGTAGGGCGACCACTTACGCAGATACAGCGAAGCGCTCCAGTGCTCAGCAGTGCGTCGTCCTGTGATGCTGTCAGGTTGACCAATTCGACGGATTTCTGCCACGGACATGCGGTCTGACATCAGCGCTGTCCCTTGCTGAGTGGCATGTGCCCTCCCGCGAACCGTTGGCTATCGGATGAATCTTCGCAGATCGTTGCTGGAGCCAGCGATGGCTCCCTGGGTACTTCGATGTGACGGCGAGCTACTTGAAGGCCCGCTGCAGGACTTTCTGCGCTTGATCGGCACATCGGGTCGGTGCAGTCGGTCGCGAGAGTGCTGACTTGCCGGCGGAGAAACCGACAAGTGCGGGCCGCCCGAGGTTGTCGGTCAGATCGAACCATTCACTCCACCGTTGCTGTGGTGATCCGACCACTCCCAGGACTTCTCGATTCGGCCACCATCGAGCCGAATACGACAGCGCCACTCGCTCCAAGTGTCCGGTAGTAAGCCGCGTGAGTGCCTGCCCCGTCGGACGTGGCAGCGGTGTAATCGCCGGCTGCTCGGCCTGCCATAGCGCCAACGGGACAGCCACGACCGCGGCAGTGCCGGGTACGACACTGCCATCGGCAGTTCGTACGGAGACGCGGTCGCCGTCGATAGTCACAGCACTAATCGGCGTATTACGAGTGATGTTGAGCCGGCCAGCCAGTAACTCTGGCACCCGACTAAAGCCACCGGTGACCATCGCGTCGCCACCGGGATAGTCATAGCGACCCTCGCTCAGTGCTCGCACGCCTAGTTGCTGGGGTCCTAACCCGTATTCCTGAGTGATGAGTGAGTTCAGCAGGTAGCGGCGCCGGGGGCCGGTCGTGTCCCAACCGGCTCGGCGCAGTGCGTCAATGACGGACCAAGCGGCCGGGTAACCACCCTCTTCGAGTTTGGCCAGTAGCGAGCGCAGTCTGCGGGCGGGTCGGAACGACGTGATTGGTCTGCCATCGCGGGTCCGCACGGAGAGATCGTTGTAACGGGTCTTGGCGAGACCGCAACCGGCTCGCCGGACCAGGTCTGTGACCGGGTTGCCGGTCACACCGTGAACCCACGTCGCGCCCATTTCGACGGGTACTCCCCAGTCAGCCACGGTGTGGATGCGCCCGCCGACCCGGTCCCTTGCCTCAAAGATTCGAACTAGGTGGCCGCGATTCTGCAGGTACTCGGCCGCAGCCAACCCGGCCATCCCGGCCCCCACAATGATGACCGGCTGGTTCCGGCTCGGTGGGCCCAGTTGTCGATCAAGTAGCCGCGCGGCCCGGCGCCCTGATCGGTACGCTCCGTGCACCGTCGCCGGGTAGTCCGGGTCGGCGTATTCGCCGGCCAGAACTAGGCGCTGCTCAACGACGGTATCGGCAAGAACCCGACGGACACGCTGGCTGGTGCCTGCGGGAATTGCCGAGTAAGACCCCAAAGACCAAGGATCGCGATCCCAGGCACTGACGAGCGCCTCATCAGTGGTCCGCAACGCCCGCGAACTGACAGTTCCACGGGAACAGGCAACCGCTCCAGCAGCGGCTGTCAATCCTAGAGCGAGGACTGATCGTCTGCTGAGGTCGGGGACGGTGTCGGACTGGTGATGCAAGGATCCTCCGGTGCGACCGCAGTTTCAAGACGGTCGTCACTGATCACGCTACCTGGCAGATACCAGCAGCAACACCCACTGCGGTCTCGCCGCAGCAGCTGGTGGTTTCGGGTTTCGTGTGGGAGGTGCGTAGGTGCTACGCGCTGCGCGGCCGTTCCCAGCCGCGGGTAGCGGGCTGCTGCTTGGCCTCCATGTCGGAGCGAGTCCGTGGACTCGCCCAGCAGAATCCGCCAGTAGCTGCTAGCGCCGACCGTCGGAGGCTAGTCCAGCCCACCACGATGGCGAATGAGAGGAGTCCCCAGCCACACCTGTCGAAGTTCCCTGGCCCTCCGGCCCGCGATCTGTCGATTGAGGGCGCATCAGGGGCTACACCGAGGCATGCTGACCACATGGATCCGCGAGAATTGCCGAAAAAGGCCATGAGAAAGGCCGGTGACAAGGCTGAAGAGGTGCTGCGCAGCCCAACCACGGCCGAGCGAGTCGCTGGTGTCGAGGATTGGTGGATCAGTCGGCGCTACTCAGCAAGGGTGGAGGACGGCACGTTGCGCGGCGTCCAGTTGGTTGTACATCGCGGTTGGGTATCGCAGGGCGTGGCCCGGGTTCATTTGCGTGTCGTTGAAGCGCCACAACTTCCCGAGGATGGCGATAGTTCCTTGAACTATCTGCGGGTGATGAATACCAATCTTCGGCGCCATGTAGTGCTGCCCTTCCCCGGAGTTCAGGTTCAGATTCGGATGGGTGATGCCATGGCTGAGGCGGTGACCGACCGGCATGGTTTTGCGGCAGCCAAGGTGCCAGTCGGTGATGTGGAGCCGGGCTGGCATCAGGTTTCAGTGAACACGGTGCCGGAGGAGGAGGGCTTGAGTGAGTTCAGTGACACCGGTCGAGTCCTGCAGCCGTCGCCCCGATCGCCGTTCCTGGTGGTGAGCGACATTGATGACACGGTGTTGCGCACCGGCCTGAATGAGGGTTTCGCTGCGGTTCGCCGTACGTTGCTGGGCAATGCGCATTCCCGATCCCCGGTGGACGGGATGTCCTCGCTGTACCGGGGGCTGGAGCGTGGCGTGGTGGATGACACTGGTGAACTGCCTCCTCGGCCGCCGTTCTTCTACCTATCGACGGGGAGTTGGGCCTTCTACGAGATGCTGGTGCAGTTTCTGCAGCTGCGCGGCTACCCGCGCGGGCCACTTTTCCTCACTGACTGGGGTCCTACGGAGAAATACCTGCGCAGGTCAGGGGTGGGGCACAAGAAAAAGACGCTGCGACGATTGCACGCTGGCTACCCCGACCTGCCGATGGTTCTAATTGGGGATGCCGGACAACACGACGCCGACACCTACGTCGATTTTGCCCGGGAGCATCCAGAAGCAGTCAAGTGGATTCTGATCGTCAAGGCGGGCGAGAAATCCGAGGAGCGGATGGCTGAACTGCAACGTCGGATACCGGACCTCCGGGAGGAGGGAATCCCGATTTTGGCGGCTGACAATGCGCTGGAGGCGGCCAACGATGCGGTGGATATGGGTTTGTGCGACGAGGTGACCATCGAGGAAGTCGAGACCGAGATTGGTGCGCTGTTCTAGCCTGCCCGGTTGCGGCTAGAACTCTGACGTGATGATCCAATCTGCCTGAGTTGCTGGGTCGTGTTGGTTGAAGTACTCCGATTCCTGTTCTTGCCACTGTGGCCACCACTCGTCAACGGGAGGCCCAGGTCGATGCTGCAGCCGTTCACTGCGAAGTGATTGCGTTGCTTCTAGGTACAGCCGGATCTCGGCCTGATCACCGAGCGCTGGGTGTCCTGCTCCGACGCCCTCAACGATCAAGGCGCTGACGTTAGGCAGTTCGCGCGAAGCCCCGTACCGTCCTTGAGTCCAGTCAAATACTGGGTGCCGGATGGCTTGCCCAGTTTGTAACGGGTGCACTAGCCAACTCCGGAGATTGTCCGCCAGTTCGGGATCGAGTAAGCCGTCCCAACCGTTGTAGAGATCATCCATGGCGATGACGGCGGTTGGGTATCCCAATTCCGTTAGCCCTGTGGCTAGTTCGGCAGCGTAGGTTGACTTGCCCGCACCGGCAGGCCCGTCGATGGTGACGAGCAGAGCGCTATCTGCCTGCGGTGATCGACGAGTCAAGTCCGCAGCAATCTGCTGCGGCTCGATCGACCAGCGATTTGCTGGCGCGGTAGTACCAGCCTTTGAGGCTGCGTCATCAACTCCGCTGACATCGGGCACATGCTTGATCTTGCCAGGCTTTGCCGGAATCGCTGAGGGCTCAGCATTGATTGATCTTTAGTGCTGCCGCTGCGACCTGCTCGTGTCTTTCGCTGCTTCGGGAGGGCGAGGAAACTGGTAGTGCAACTGACGCGGACCTGACGCAGCATCCGATGGCTAGTCAGTCGGACAATGCCGCCGCGACCACTGCGCGAGCCTCCTCTTGAATCCGGGTGAGATGTGCGTCATCAATGAAGCTTTCTGCATAGATTTTGTAGACGTCCTCGGTGCCAGACGGGCGGGCTGCGAACCAGCCATTGTCGGCGGTGACCTTCAGACCACCGATCGGCGCGTTATTCCCCGGCGCATTCGTCAGGATCGCGGTGATCGGTTCCCCGGCAAGTTGGGAGGCTGACACCTGATCGGGGGAGAGTTGCTTCAACTTCGCCTTTTCTGCTCGGGTCGCCGGAGCATCCACCCGAGCATAGGTCGGCCGCCCGAACTGCTCGGTGAAGGTGTCGTAGATCTGGGAAGGGCTGCGACCAGTCTTGGCGAGGATCTCAGAGGCCAGCAGCGCCAAGATGATGCCGTCTTTATCGGTAGTCCACACCCCACCATCGAACCGCAGGAAGGAGGCACCTGCCGATTCCTCACCACCGAAGCCAATCGACCCGTCCAACAGCCCCGGCACGAACCACTTGAATCCCACGGGGACCTCAACGAGGCGCCGGCCTAACGAGGAAACGACTCGGTCAATCATCGATGAACTGACGACGGTCTTGCCGACTGCGGCGGCTGCTGGCCAGTCGGAACGGTTGCGATAGAGGTAGTCGATGGCCACCGCCAGGAAATGGTTGGGATTCATCAAGCCACCGTCTGGAGTGACAATGCCGTGTCGATCGGAATCTGCATCGTTGCCAGTGGCGATGT
>JAHZLH010000039.1 GCA_022599915.1 Actinomycetes bacterium | reverse complement strand
CTGCACTGGTTCTGGTTGTTCGGCAGTGGCTGATTGCGTTGCTTCGGGCCCGATGTGATCGGTGTCGTGGTCACTCATGGTTCCTCTTTCCTGTTACCAGTGGAAACCATCCAGCGACGAAACCGATACCCCAGAACTACTGTTCGTACCTTCCCCTTACACACCCCTTACACAACCGGCCTCGTCGCACCTAATCCCGCCACTCCCAGCACTCGCTCGGGGTGAATGGGAATCCCCATCGCGGTAAGGGCATAGTGGGATACGTGGATGAGGAGCAAGGCGAGGGGATCGCACCGGACCCAGTTGCCGCCGCCCAAGCCCAACTGACCGCGGCACGCAGTTCTGGTGAGTCGGGAGCTATCGGCATCGCTCACATGAACCTCGGTATGGTGCTCGCCGCCACCGGTGATCATGCGAGTGCGGTTGCCGAGTATGCCGAACTCATCTCGTATTTGCAGTTGGCGCAACGAGATGACGACGAGGGACAGACCCGTCGGTGGCTGCGGCTCGGCAGTCTGTCCGCTCCAGTTCCCGACGCTACTGACATGCCGCCGGCACAACTTGAGGCCCTGGCTCGAATCCATCGAGCCGCATCACTGTTGATGCTGGGGCAACGTCAAGACGCTGCCGCGGAACTGGATGCAGCCCAACCTGCCTGTCGTGGCTTCGGCAAGGGCTGGCTGCGTAAGCAATGGCAGGCGGTAGGCAACCGGATGGACGAAGCCGCCTCACCCGGAGCACCGCCGATCCCCGATCAGGGCAACCAACCAGCCGCGAGTGAGAGCACCCCCGCGCCCAGTACCAGTCTGACCGAACAGATCGCGGCAGCTGATGAGTTGCTGGGCCGGGAACAGTTCCCCGAAGCCGCTCGAATCGCCTTGCGCGCCATCGACCAATGCGGAGAAGAAGACCTCGGCTACCGGGCGCAGGCGCGACAAGTGTTGGGGATCGCGCTGGAGGGGATGGGTCGCGCCGACGACGCGTTGTCGGTGCTGGGTGAATCCTTCACCGACTACATCAGCAGCGATCAGCCAATCTCTGCCGCCCGGATTGCTATTCCACTTGCGTGGCGGCAGGCCGAGGCGGGGCAACTAGATCGCGCTATGACCCTACTGCGACAAGCACTGCGGTTCACCGAATCTGCCGGCGAGCCGGCCCTACGGGCGCAACTGCTGACTGACCTCGCCTCCATGGCCGATCGAGCCGGCGAACGCGCCGAGGCTCGCAAATCCTTCGAGGCAGCAATAGCCACTGCGGAAATGATCCCCGATCCCGAGCGAACCGCCGATGCCCGACATGGCTTGGCCATCGTGCTGGCGCACTCGGACAGCAGCAACCGAGACGACGAGGTGGAAGCCCTGTCCCTGCTCGATGAGTGCAGCCGCACCTACCGGGAGCTGGGCTTCGCGGATCGAGTGGCAGGTTGCGAACACGAATCCGCTGCACTGTTGGGGCGGCTCGGTTCTTCGGATGCGGCGTTGAAGCGTTATCGACAGGCGTTGGATCTGTATCGGCAACTACCTGCGGAGCAGCGCGATACCGGCTCCTGGCCCGATGAGATCGCCGATCTGGAGCACAACATCGCGGCGCTGGCGGCGGGACAAACCTCCGGCCCCGGTCTATTCGCGTCCGGCGGTCACACCATGTCTCACCAGCCCCCGAGCGGCTGAGTGCCGGTAGCCGTGATGAGTGCTCATTCCCGCCCAGCTGGGAAGTCGCGATGATCCAGGTGGAACGAGCGCACTTCGAAGATCTCGTAGCGACCGCGTTAGACCAAATCCCACAGGAACTCGCTCGGCTGGTCGACAACGTGGTGATCGAGGTCCAAGACTGGCCGCCACCTGGGCAGCAGCTGTTGGGTCTCTACACCGGCGTTCCGCTCACTGAGCGAGGCAACTGGTACGCGGGCACCATGCCCGACCTGATCACGGTCTATCGCATGCCGATCTTGGCGCTGTGTCATTCGCTGGACGATGTGGTTCACGAAGTACACATCACCGTGGTGCATGAAATCGCTCATCATTTCGGTATCGACGACGACCGGCTGCACGACCTCGGCTACGGCTGACCGAACCGTTGGCTTGCTCCGATTTCGGTTCCTAGCTAGGGCGATCAGCAGCGGCGCGTTGTAGTCGGTCCCGCACCGCAACGGCGGCACCGTCATCGCCGGCGGGTGCCAGCGCCACAACTTGTTGCAACTGCAGGGAATCAGCTTCCCGGAGCGCGGCGTACAACACCCGGGCATAGTCGCCAGCCTCACTCGGAGCCGCTAGCCGCACCACTCCGGGCGGAGTTGTGACTTCCGCTAGCGCGAGGAGACCGACCCTAGGAGGAACCGAGGTATCGGGCATGAGGTCAGCAGCATCGCTGACGATCTGAACCTGTGCTTGTGGCGCATAGTGCGACGTCAACGAGCCTGGGACTCGAATCGGCCGAGCCGACTCCCGCGATACTGGGACGCCGGCAGCTTGCTCAATGTGCACCACACCCAGGGTCCCGGGCCGCAACACCACCGGGTACTCACCAGTGCAGTCCAAGATCGTGGACTCAACCCCCACCTGGCAGGGGCCACCATCGATGACGATATCCAGGCCAGCGACTAGTCGGTCTCCCAAATCTTGTTCGGCGTGAGCGGCCGTGGTGGGACTGACATGACCGAACCGATTGGCCGACGGTGCCACCACCCCGCCACCAAATTCCGTCAGCACCGCTTGCGCGAGCGGGTGATCAGGAACTCGGATCGCCACCGTGTCTTGCCCACCAGTGACGTAGTCTGCCACTCGATCGGTCCGCGGCAGCACCATCGTGAGCGGACCCGGCCACAGCGCAGCAGCCAAGTTGTGGACGTACTCCGGAACCGTTGCTGCCCATGTTTCCAGGCGAGCGGAGTCGGCCAAGTGAAGGATGAGGGGATGGTCTGCCGGCCTACCCTTGACGGCGTAGACGCGCGCTACTGCCTGCGGGTTCACGGCGTCGGCAGCCAACCCATAGACCGTCTCGGTGGGAAGCACCACCAAACCACCCGCCCGCAGCGCCTGAACGCCGCGCTCCACCTCAGTCACAGACCCAGTGTCCCGTAGCGGTGTAGCCAGCAGCCATCCGGTAGTGGTATCCAATTAGGGAAGAGGATTTCGTCTGATCACTATCTAGGGCTAGCCGCAGGCTCACCCCGGATTATGGTCATAGCGCGCAGTCCCCTATGCTAAAGCGGCACTCAACGGCATTCATGTCGGTGAGGGCCAGCGTCCGGCCCCCATCGTCTAGCGGCCTAGGACGCCGCCCTTTCAAGGCGGTAGCGCGGGTTCGAATCCCGTTGGGGGTACTTAGGCCCTGTGGCGCAGTTGGTTAGCGCGCCGCCCTGTCAAGGCGGAGGTCGCGGGTTCAAGTCCCGTCAGGGTCGCTAGGTCCGGCTTGCCGGACACTAGGCCAGGTAGCTCAGTTGGTACGAGCGTCCGACTGAAAATCGGAAGGTCGACGGTTCGACCCCGTCCCTGGCCACTTTTTTCGCGTGAATCGGGGCTTATTCCGCGGGCCAACCGGCTGGCAATTACCGGGTGCGAAGGATCCGATCGTTGACTACTCTTGACGCATTCTGT
>JAHZLH010000038.1 GCA_022599915.1 Actinomycetes bacterium | reverse complement strand
CGGCAACTCCGGCATCTCCGGCATCTCCGGCAGTGTCGACCGCAGTTCCTCCACCCACGCCGGGTCTGGGGCAACGGGCAGCAGGTCGGGTTCGGGGAAGTAGCGGTAATCCTCAGCCTCTTCTTTGCTCCTGCCCGGTGTGGTGCTGCCGTCGTCTTCGTGAAACCGTGGCCACTAGGCTGAACTTGTTGGCAACTCGCGCTAAGTGCGAAGGAACGGTGGAGCGGAAGATGACGGATCGGCTCAAGGACGCATTTGTTGAGGGACTCGGGATCGAACTTGACGCAACTGACTGGGAGAACTTGGCCTATGGTTCGATCTCGCAGTGGAACTCCGTTGCACATATGGCTCTCGCTTCAGAGATCGAGGATGCATTTGGCATCACGCTCTCAACCGACGACGTACTTGCGATGACTTCGTTTAGCGAGGCCCGGAATATTCTTGCGAGGCACGGGATAGATGTTTGACCCAAGCCGGTCAGACAGCACCCGGCTAGCCGGGAGGATTCAGGGCGCCAATCGGGGCTCCTCCTCGCTGCTGGCCACTAGCACTACGAAAATTGCTGCTCCGTCACGCGCTCATGCAGACCTGGCCCATAGGCGAGACCGATCTGCTCAACTTCAGAGCCACAAAATTGTTTGGCCTAATGACGACACTTGCCTGAGCCGTTGACGTAGAGGTGCAGATCAACCCGTGAAATTCTTTAACCGACAACCGTCAGAGATTCTGGTTCACGGCTTCGATGGGACCACGATCACGGGTGCAGACGTGGCGGCAAAGGCCGCCTACTACAGCGCAACTGGTACCAAGTTCGCGGTTGTGTTGACCAATTCGACTCCGGCGTCGGCACTTCACCTCCTGGCACTACTTGAGGCAGGAATCCCCTTACTCCCGCTCGACGCCAACACCAAGCCCGAGTCGGTAGCGGCGCTGGTGGATCGCTACCAGCCGGATCTACTCCTTGCACCGCCTGACTTGAACACAGACCTGCCGGATCTTCCACCCAGCGAACTACTGCAAGCCGGTTGCTGGCAACTCGACACCATCCCGCCAGCGATTCACCCCGACCTGTGTCTCTTGCTGCCCACCTCTGGCAGCACTGGCAGCCCGAAACTAGTGCGACTTTCTCGACAGAATCTCCTGAGCAACGCCGAGGCCATAGCGCCGTCGGTCGGCATCACCGCCGAGTCTCGGGGCGTCACGTCACTGCCACTGTTCTACTCGTTCGGACTGTCTGTGCTGACATCACACCTGATCGCGGGCTCCAGCGTCCTCGTGACATCGAGGAGCCTTTTGGACAAGCTGTTCTGGCACGATCTGGAGTCATTTCGGGTTACTCACCTTCCAGGAGTGCCACAGACGTTCCTCATGCTGCGGCGACTGGGTTTTGAGGATCGCGAGTTGCATCACCTGAAGGCCCTGCAACAAGCTGGCGGGCGGCTGGACAAGCAACAGATTCAGTACTTTGCGGAACTGTGCGCGCGGACTGGACGTGATTTCTACGTCATGTACGGCCAAACCGAAGCGTCACCACGAATGTCTTGCTTGCCGTCACAGCAGGTCATCGAGAAATTGGGGTCAGTCGGGATTCCGTTAGCGGGGGGTCAGTTCAGCATCGAATCTCCAGACGGCGCGGTGTGCGATGCCGGGACCGTGGGTGAGGTGACCTATCGCGGACCCAACGTGATGATGGGATACGCCACCGAGTCGACAGAACTCGCGCAGGGTGATGTGTGCCATGGCCTGCTCCACACCGGAGATCTCGGCTACCTCGATGATGATGGTTTCCTCTTTCTCACTGGACGCTCCAAGCGCATTGCCAAACTGGCGGGTGTGAGAGTGTCCCTCGACGAAGTCGAGCAACTGATTTCCTCGTCCAACCAAGTCGCTGCTATCGCGGCCGCTGGCGATGGGATTGTTCTCTTCACGACCTCGAAGGACGCGGATGAGATTGCCCAGCAGCGCAGAGATCTTGCTACCCGCCTGGGCACCGCCCCGAAACTACTGCAGTTCCGCCAGGTCGCGGACATCCCAGTGCTGCCAAATGGAAAGATTGACTACGCGGAACTCAACCGTTGGGCTGACTCAGATGAGTGACCAAGATGCGCCTAGGTTGGCAAAAATGAGTGGCGGTCCCGAGCCTAGGGATCAGGCACTTCTGCCGAGTCGGAAGACACAGCTGGCGAAGAATCATCGCAAGGACTGGTCGACCTGTGAGTTCCACCCGCAGATTTTGCACTATCGACTCGGCAGCTAGTTCTTGGAAGGCTTGGTCGCGTCGCTGATGGATTCGGTCCAGTTTCATCTTCTTCCCAAAGCCGCCGACACCACAGTCATGCGCGAACAGCTGATTACCAAGACGCTCGGACTGCCGGTTGGAGAACCCGTCAATCTGGCACATCATCACGCCGGACGTCCCTACCTTCGAGGACGGCCGGACTGGCGTTGCAGCTTCTCCGACACCACTAACTGGACTGCTATTGCGCTGAGTCACAACCGACCAGTGGGCTTCGACATCGAAGAAATACAGCAAGTACCAGCGAAGATCGAGAAGCGGGCGCGTCAACTCCATACAGCCGAGATGGCGTACCCGAAAGACGAGCCTGAGCGATCTATTGCTTTGCTTTCCGGGTGGGTCCTCCACGAGGCTCTGATCAAGGCATGCTCGGAGAGTCACTCCGCATCCGAGTTCTTACGCACCTGCCAATGCGCTCCGGACAACCGCTTGGCGTGGGGTCAGTCAGAAGCCGGCACTTGGGAGGCGGAACTGATTCCAGGACTAGCCGACAAGAATCTGATTGGCGCGATCGCGATCCAACAAGATCACGTCGAGTAACGCCGATCAACCAGGCATTGGTGAGACCGGCTAGTCGTCGGCGCTGCTCACACCCCGAGTTTCTCCAGCAGAAGTTCGCGGACGCGGGCGGCGTCAGCCTGACCGCGGGTGGCTTTCATGACCGCGCCGATGATCGCGCCAGCAGCCTGCACTTTTCCGCCCTTGATCTTCTCGACCACATCCGGGTTGGCGGCGATGGCTTCGTCAATCGCGGTATGTAGGGCACCGTCATCGGAGACCAACGCCAGTCCTCGGGACTCGACGACCTCGTCGGCGTCGCCTTCACCCTTGACGATCCCGTCGAAGACCGAGCGAGCCAACTTGTCGTTGAGATCCCCCGCAGCGATCAGTTCTTCCACCCGAGCCACATGTTGCGTCGTGACGGGCAGGTCAGTCAGGTCCTGGCTGGATTCCTTGGCGATACGGGACAACTCCCCCAACCACCACTTACGCGCCGCGGCCTGATCTACCCCCGCAGCAATAGTGTCTACGACGAGGTCGAGGGCGCCAGCGTTGATAACTGACTGCATGTCGAAGTCGCTGATCCCCCACTCGCCTTGCAGTCGTGCTCGGCGCACCGCCGGCATCTCCGGCAACGTGGATCGTAGTTCCTCCACCCACGCCGGGTCTGGAGCCACCGGTAGTAGATCGGGTTCGGGGAAGTAGCGGTAATCCTCGGCCTGTTCTTTGCTCCTGCCCGGTGTCGAGCTGCCGTCATCTTCGTGGAAGTGGCGGGTCTCCTGGACCACGCGGCCACCAGCGTCCAGCACGCCTGCTTGGCGGGTGATCTCAAATGCCAACGCGCGTTCCACTGACCGCAACGAGTTCACATTCTTGGTTTCGCTGCGGGTTCCCCACTCTGCTCCCGGTGGGGCGATGGACAGGTTCGCGTCGCAGCGCAGTGACCCCTCTTCCATCCGCACATCTGAGACCCCAAGTGAGCGCATGATGTCGCGCAACGCACCGACGTAGGCCCGGCCGACTGCTGGGGCCAACGCGCCAGTACCGACCACGGGCTTGGTGACGATCTCGACCAGGGGGATACCAGCTCGGTTGTAGTCCACCAGGCTGTAGTCAGCGCCGTGAATTCGACCGGTGGCGCCACCTGCGTGGGAGAGTTTGCCGGTGTCCTCTTCCATGTGGACCCGCTCGATTTCCACCCGAACGGTGGTGGTGCCGTCGTGGGTGGGCACCTCGACATCTAGGTAGCCATCGGTGCACAACGGTTCGTCGTACTGACTGGTTTGGAAGTCCTTTGGCATATCCGGGTAGAAGTAGTTCTTCCGAGCGAACCGGCACCACGACGCGATGTCGCAGTTCAACGCCAACCCGATCCGGATGGTGGACTCAATCGCAGTCCGATTGACCACCGGCAGTGACCCGGGCAGCCCCAAACAGACTGGACAGACTTGGGTGTTCACTTCGGCACCGAAGGCGGTTGGGCAGCCACAGAACATCTTGGAGGCGGTGCCCAGCTCGACGTGGACCTCTAGGCCGATCACCGGCTCGTAGCGGGACAGTGCCTCATCCATGGGGACTAGGGCAGTTTTGGTGGAGGTCATGCTGTCACCTTCTCGATCAACCGGTATCCCCATTTGTCTTCCAACGCTTGCTCCAGCGCCGCCCCCACCCCGTAAAGGCGGTCATCAGCCCGGTGTGGGGCCATGATCTGCAAACCGACGGGCAGCCTGTCATCCGGATCTAGTCCGACTGGCAGCGACATTGCCGCGCTACCAGCCAGGTTCACCGGGATCGTGGCAATGTCGTTCAGATACATCGCCAGCGGGTCGTCCACCTTCTCTCCGATCGGGAACGCAGTGGTGGGACAGGTCGGGGAAATCAACACGTGGCAGTCAGCGAACGCGGCTTCGAAGTCGCGTTGCACCAGCGTGCGGACTTTCTGGGCTTGGCCGTAGTAGGCGTCGTAGTAACCCGCCGACAGCGCGTAAGTGCCTAACATGATCCGCCGCTTCACCTCAGCGCCGAAACCCGCTTCCCGAGTCAGGCTCATCACCTGCTCCACGGAAGCCGAGCCGTCGTCACCGACCCGCAGGCCGTAGCGCATGGCATCAAACCGAGCCAGGTTCGACGACGCCTCACTGGGCAGGATCAAGTAGTAGGCACCGAGTGCGTATTCGAAGTTGGGACAGGACACCTCGACAATGTCGGCACCCTGATCGGTCAGGATCGCTACTGCTTCGTCGAAGCGTTGCTGGACGCCTGGCTGGTAACCGTCACCGGACAGTTCCTTGACCAGTCCGATTCGTAGGCCTGAGACATCGGCGTCGCGAGCGGCGGTCACGACGTCAGGGACTGGATCGGTCAGCGATGTGGAGTCACGGTGATCGTGGCCAGCCATGACTTCGTGCAGCAGCGCGGTGTCCATGACGGTGCGGGCGCACGGTCCGGCCTGATCCAGTGACGAGGCCAGCGCAATCAAACCATAGCGAGATACCCCGCCGTAGGTGGGCTTCACGCCGACCGTGCCAGTGACCGCAGCGGGCTGACGAATCGAACCCCCCGTGTCAGTACCAACGGCCAGTGGCGCGGTGAACGCAGCCAATGTGGCGGCTGAGCCACCACCGGAACCACCGGGGATGCGGCTGGTGTCCCATGGGTTGCGAGTCGGACCGTAGGCGGAGTGTTCGGTGGAGGAGCCCATCGCGAATTCGTCCATATTGGTTTTGCCCAGGATCGGCATGTGGGCGGCCTTCAACCGCTCCACTACTCCCGCGTCATACGGTGGGCGCCACCCTTCCAGGATCTTGGATCCAGCCGTAGTGGGAACCCCGCGTGTGGCCAATACGTCTTTTACCGCGATCGGTACGCCAGCGAGCCGGGGTAGGTCTTCGCCACGGGAGCGACGGCGATCCACCTCAGCGGCGGTCGCTAGCGCGTCCTCGCCAGTGGTTTGCAGGTAGGCATTGATCTCGCCGTCAACTTCGGCGATGCGGTCAAGGTGAGCCTGGGTGATCTCCACCGAGGTCAGATTCCCCTGCGCCATTTCCTCGACAAGACCTTGGGCGCTGGTGCGAATGATGCGTTCGGTTGACATCACTCCTCCTCATCCAGGATCCGCGGAACCCGGAACCGGCCATCTTCGGTGGCGGGAGCGGCAGCCAATACCTCATCACGTGGCAGGCACTCGCCTATCTCATCGTCACGAAAGACGTTGGTCATCGGGACGGGGTGCGAAGTGGCGGGAACATCATCTGCGGCGACCTCAGAGACCCGCTTCACGGCGTCCAGGATCGCATCCAACTGGCCGGCATAGTGGTCCAGTTCGTCTTCGGTGAGTTCCAACCGGGCCAAACGGGCCAAATGGGCCACGTCGGCGCGGGACATATCAGACATGCCTTCCATCGTAGGCGGGGGCCTTGGAACTGCTTGCGGGTGCCTGTGCTCACCAAACATAATCCGTTCGAATGCTGAGGTCGACTGTGGCCAGCCCATCTCGAATCGAAGTCGAAGCGGCGACGAAACCAGCCGTGGATCGCTTGCTACCTCGGTGGGCAGGGCTACCCTCTCCGTCCACTCCCCAGAGCCACACCCTCGCCCCGTGTCCGTGACCTACCCGATGGTGCCTTGGATGCCGGATAGACTCAGGCCGACCCCGAGCGCCGGCAGCTGCCTGGTGGATAGAGGAGAGCATCGTGCGTAAGGCGCTGATCACCGGAGTCACCGGCCAGGATGGGTCGTACTTGGCTGAATTGCTGCTGGACAAGGGCTACGAGGTACACGGTCTCATCCGGCGGGCCTCCACCTTCAACACCCACCGAGTCGACCACCTGTATCGCGATCCCCACGATCCTGATACCCGATTCTTCCTGCACTACGGGGATCTGACGGACAGCTCCCGGTTGGTAACGCTGATCAGCGCCATTTCGCCGGATGAGATCTACCACTTGGCGGCACAAAGCCATGTTCGAGTGTCATTCGACGAGCCCGAGTTCACCGGCGACGTCACTGGACTGGCCACCACTCGGATTTTGGAGGCGGTGCGCCAGGTCAACCCGGAAATTCGCTTCTACCAGGCGTCGAGTTCAGAAATGTTTGGAGCGACGCCGCCGCCGCAGTCGGAAAGTGCACCGTTCTATCCGCGCAGCCCCTATGGCGCGGCCAAGGTTTACAGCTACTGGATGGCGCGGAACTATCGCGAGGCCTACGGGATCTTTGCCTGCAACGGGATCTTGTTCAACCATGAGTCGCCGCGTCGCGGCGAGACCTTCGTGTCGCGCAAGATTACTCGAGCTGTGGCACGCATTGCCGCCGGCCAGCAGCAGGACTTGTGGATGGGAAACTTGGACGCCGCCCGCGACTGGGGCTACGCCAAGGAGTATGTCGAGGCGATGTGGTTGATGCTGCAGGCCGAAACAGCCGCCGACTACGTGGTGGCCACTGGTACCAGTTACACCGTGCGGGACTTCCTGCAGATTTCATTTGATCATGTCGGACTGGACTGGGAAGAGCACGTCAAGTTCGACGAACGCTACTTACGCCCCACCGAGGTCGATAACCTCATCGGCGACGCCAGCAAAGCGGAGACTGTCTTGGGCTGGAAAGCACAGACCCTCACCCCGGAACTGGCGCGGCTGATGGTGGATGCTGATATCAAGGAACTAGGCGCTTAGCTGACCTTCACTGGGCTCCGTGGTCCAGATGCCTTCAACCCAGGGTGTTGCGCATGCGTTCCGAGAGAGGAACTAGCACCGGTAGATCGCTGGAGAGCCACTGAACTGAACCCAGTTCCTCCGCGCACAGCCACTTCAGTTGGTCGTGGTCTTGGGCGACTGGTTCGCCACTGGTGATGCGGGCGAGGTAGGGCTGCCAGACTCCAAGGCCGCCCACCATGGGCAACTCGCAGCCCAGCGGTCCCTGAATGGCGAGTTCGACGCTGAGTTCCTCGCGGATCTCCCGGCGCAGTGCGGTCATGTCGTCCTCGCCGTTTTCGACTTTGCCACCGGGGAACTCCCACTGACCTGCCAGTTCCGGTGGGCTAGTGCGCCGACCTGCCAGGACTTGTGCGGTGCCGCCGGGACCGTCGCGCAGGATCATCGCTGCCACTACCCGAATCATGTGCCAGCCTCGGCCTGCGCGGGCTCCGCTGGTGGGCCGTTGTCCAGTAGCTCCTGAAAACCGGCGACATTCAGAATCGGGATACCCAAGTCAACAGCCTTGTCGTATTTGCTGCCGGGGTTGTCGCCCACGACGACGAAGTTGGTCTTCTTGCTGACCGACCCGGCCGCTTTGCCACCGCGCAGCAGTACCGCTTCTTTAGCGCCGTCGCGGGTGAAGCCCTCCAATGATCCGGTGATGACCACAGTGACCCCAGCTAGAGTTTGTGCCGGGCGGTCATCGGCTTCATCGGCCATCGCCACCGCGGCGTCCCGCCACTTGGTCACGATCTCGCGATGCCAGTCGGTAGCGAACCACTCCACTACTGCCTCGGTGATGATTGGCCCGACACCGTCCACGTCGGCGAGTTCCTCAGCCGGTGCCTTCTGGATGGCCTCAATATTCCCGTATCGGGTGGCTAAGGCGCGGGCTGCGGTTGGGCCAACGTGGCGAATCGACAGCGCCACTAGCACTCGCCATAGTGGCCGCGACTTGGCTTCGGTCAACTGTGCCAGCAGCGATTCGGCGTTGGCGTTCAACTCTCGCTCGTCACCCTCACCACGGGTGAAGAAGTCACAGTCGCGCAATTTCTCCGCATCCAGGGCGAACACGTCACCTTCGTCGGTGACGAGATCGCAGTCCAGTAGCGCGACGGCTGCTTTCCAGCCCAGACCTTCGATGTCCATGGCGCCACGGGAGCCGACGTGGAACATCCGCTCCCGTAACTGCGAAGGGCAGCTGCGCACGTTCGGGCAGCGGATATCGACATCCGCCTCTTTCTCCGGGGCCAGTTCGGTGCCGCAGGCGGGGCAGTGAGTGGGCATGATGAAGGCTCGCTCGTCACCGGTGCGTTCTTCTACCACCGGACCGAGCACCTCGGGGATGACATCACCGGCTTTGCGCAGAAACACCACATCCCCGATCAGCACACCTTTGCGCTTTACTTCATCAGCGT
>JAHZLH010000037.1 GCA_022599915.1 Actinomycetes bacterium | reverse complement strand
TCGTTGGCTGTCATGCGCGCTCCGCAGCTTCCACCACATTCACCAACAGCATGGCCCGAGTCATCGGCCCCGCCCCGCCGGGCATCGGTGCCAGCCAACCGGCCCGCTCGCGGACCTCCGGTGCAACGTCACCCACCAGTCCAGCTTCGGTGCGGGTGATCCCCACGTCCAGTACCGCTGCCTCTGGCCGCACCATGTCGGCGGTGATCAGACCAGGGACCCCAGCAGCACTCACGATGATGTCTGCCCGCCGAGTATGCGACGTAAGATCTCGGGTTCCGGTGTGGCACAACGTCACGGTCGCGTTCTCGCTGCGCCGGGTCAGCAGCAGGCCCAATGGTCGGCCCACGGTCACGCCGCGACCGATGACGCAGACTTCAGCGCCAGCCAGCGGAACGTCGTACTCCCGCAGCAACGCCACGATTCCGCGTGGTGTGCAGGGCAGCGGGGCAGGAATGCCCAGGACCAGTCGACCGAGATTCATCGGATGCAGCCCGTCGGCGTCCTTCTCCGGCGCAATGAGTTCTAGGGCGCGACCTTCATCGAGGTGATTCGGCAGCGGCAGCTGCACGATGTAGCCGGTGCAGTTCGGATCCTGATTCAACCGATGGAGTTCCGCATCGAGGTCGTCTTGGGAAATATCCGCCGGTAGATCCACCCGGATCGAGCGGATCCCCACCTCGTCACAGTCTCGATGTTTGCCGGCGACGTAGGCGGCACTGCCAGGATCATCTCCGACCAGGACCGTTGCCAGTCCCGGGGTTCGCCCGGCAGCAGCCAAGGCCGCCACTCGCTCCGCCAATTCCAACTTGATTCGACCCGCAGTGGCCTTGCCGTCCAGAATCTGTGCAGTCACGTCGCCATTCTGTCATCCGGTCGTTGCGGTGTGCCGCGACCCGCCAGCCAGACCGCAACCGCCACCAGCAACAATCCCACGACGGACCCATAGCCGAGCGGCGATTCAGTGGCTGGCAAGAACAGATCCAGTAGCACCGCCCCCGCTAACTGCCCCGCGATCGATAGCAACCCAAAAACCAGGACGCCCAGACCACGCACTGCCCAGGCGGCCAACGCGATGAACAGCACGCCGATTGGCCCGCCCAGATAGAGCCGTGGATCACCGGGCAATTGACCTAGGTCGATGACCCCGATCAGCAGACCCACCAGCACTGCGGTCAGCAGCGCGGTGAAGCCAACCACAAAGTTGACGGTGGCGGCCGCGAGGGCGTCGTTCGCTGCTGCGGAGACCCGCGCGTTGATGGCTTGCTGAACTGAAATCGCCACACCTGCCGTTGCGGCCAACAGCACCGCCACCAGTGCGGCTGCGCCACCCAGTTGAAAGGTCCCCCAGCCCGCTACCGTGACAGCGACAACCGCCAGCAGTGCGGCTAGTGCCCGCTGCCGATTGACGGTCAGCACTCCCACTGGGCTGAGTCCCAACCGGTCGACTCCTAGCGAACCTGCGACCTGACCGGCCACCACCGCGACGATGAAAGCGGTAACTCCGACGAGGCCGACGGTGAGCCCTTGAGTGGTCACCAACCACGCGCCGCCCATACCGCCCAGGAGTTGCCAGGGGCGCAACGAGCCGCCACGAAGTGCGGCAGGGAGGCGGGCAAGTCCAGCGCGACTCCGCGGCCAGACCGCCACCAGCAGCAGCGCCAACACCAGACCGGTCGCAAAACTGATCGCCGCCGCAACTAACCCGCCGCCGACTTCCGCGGCCAGACCCGCATTGATACGTGACTGCAGCGCCACTAAGGCCCCGACGGCTAGCGCAGCCGCGGGGGTGCGCCAGCCGCTAGTGCCAGAAATGACGGGTGCCCGTCAGGTACATGGTGATACCGGCATCGGCGGCAGCGGCGATGACTTCTTCATCGCGCACTGACCCGCCCGGCTGCACGACTGCTCGCACGCCAGCGTCGATCAGAACTTGCAAACCGTCCGGGAAAGGGAAGAAAGCATCAGAGGCTGCGACAGAACCAGCCGCGCGCTCCCCCGCCCGCAAGACTGCCAACCGGGCCGAATCCACCCGATTCACTTGGCCCATACCGACGCCAACGGCCGCACCATCGGCAGCCAGCAGGATGGCGTTGCTTTTCACCGAACGGCAGGCCCGCCAGGCGAACGCCAAATCAGCCAACGTGCTGTCATCCACGTCACCACAGGCGAGTTTCCACGCACCGGGATCGTCCCCCGCAGCATCGATCTGATCCGAATGCTGCAGTAGTAAGCCACCACTGATGGCTCGGTATTCCGCTCGCGGTTCGTGGAATCCCGGTGCCACAGTCAGCACGCGGAGATTTTTCTTGGCCGAAAGCAGTTCCCTCGCCGCGGGCTCGATACTAGGCGCCACCAAAACTTCAGTGAACACTTCAGCCATGGCAGTGGCGGTTTCAGCGTCGATCTCGCGGTTGGCTGCCACCACTCCGCCGAATGCAGAAACTGGATCAGTAGCCAACGCTTTGCGGTAGGCCTCGACGATATCGGCGCCCACTGCTATCCCGCACGGATTCGCGTGCTTGATGATGGCAATACAGGGCTGCTCGTGGTCGTACGCCGCACGCAGCGCAGCATCTGCGTCGACAAAGTTGTTGTAGGACATCTGTTTGCCCTGTAGTTGCTCGGCCGCAGCAAGCCCATCTCCCGCCACACCGCGATAGAGCGCCGCTGGCTGATGTGGGTTCTCGCCGTACCGCAACACTTCAGCACGTTGCCAGGAAGCCCCCAGCCAGGTCGGGAAGCCGGTCTCATCGGGTACCACAACATTGCCGAGCCAGGATGCGACCGCCACGTCGTAACTGGCGGTGTGCGCGAAGGCTTTGGCCGCTAGCCGCTGGCGTTGTTCCAGCGAGAAACCGCCGGCATCGACAGCAGCCAGCAGCGCCGGGTAGTCGCTGGGATCAACGACTACCGCGACGTTGGCATGATTCTTGGCTGAGGCGCGGACCATCGCCGGACCGCCAATGTCGATCTGCTCCACGCACTCCTGCTGGCCAGCTCCGGAGGCGACCGTTTCGGTGAACGGATACAGGTTCACCACCACCAGTTGGAACGGGGCAATGTCTTGTTCCGCCAGTTGCTGTTGGTGATGTTCGTGGCGCAGATCGGCCAGCAGCCCGGCGTGCACCGCCGGGTGCAGCGTCTTCACCCGGCCATCGAGGAACTCCGGGAAACCGGTTATCTCAGAGACCTGCGTCACTGGCACGCCAGCTTTTTCGATGGTGGCGGCGGTCGATCCGGTAGAGACGATCTCCACACCGGCGCGATGCAGTTCTGTGGCTAGTTCCGGCAAGCCAGTTTTGTCATAGGTGGACAACAATGCCCGACGAATCTTGACCGAATCACTCACGGCAGCGCCGCCTTTCTTCCCTCGAGGGTGTATCCAGCAGTGACCAGATTGGCCAGCACTGTCACGAGCAGTTCTCGTTCGACAGTCTTGATGCGTTCGTGCAGTGTGTCGACGTCATCACCGGCGTGCACCGCCACGGGCGCTTGGGCCAGGATCGGTCCGGAGTCGACCCCGGTGTCGACGAGGTGGATGGTGCAGCCCGTCACGCGCACGCCATAGTCCAGCGCCTCCGGGACCGCTCTGGCCCCCGGAAAGGCCGGCAGCAACGACGGATGACTGTTGATGATGCGGCCGGGAAATCGGTCCAAGAACTCCGATCCCAACACCCGCATGAATCCGACCGATACCAACCAGTCGGGAGCCAGTTCGGCCGTTGCAGCAGCCAGGTCAGCGTTCCATTGCTCCCGCGAGTCATACTCGCGCGGATCCACCGCTACTACCGGAATGCCAGCGGCCTCGGCCCGCTGCTGGGCGCCGCAACCGGGACGA
>JAHZLH010000036.1 GCA_022599915.1 Actinomycetes bacterium | reverse complement strand
CGAGCAGTCCTAGTGTGGTGGCGTCGGATCCCGTTTGGGCGAGAGTTCCGCCGGTCGTTGTTTGAGTGGTATCAGGGGTGGTGTTTCCGCCGGTCTGGGGCGGGTAGTCCGCCAGGGCAGGACCAACCGCGATGCCGGTCATGAGTATTGCGCCTGCGGCGCTCGCGATAATTTTCTTCATGTACCTAGAGTAGTCCTCTTCCGGTTTTTGGGGAATTTTTTTCCGAAAAACCTGTGCTGAGCCACGAATCGGATAGGAATTACGTCGACAACGCGAGATATTGAACGCGGTGCTTACGAGTGACTACAGAAAGTAACTGGATAGCGTCTGGCTCATCTCAGGGCGGAGGGGACGCTCGCCGTAGCGGATGCCGGTAAGTTGGGGGGCGGGACGAGTAGCCAAGTGAGGTCAGCATGACTAGTTTGCTGAGCAGTCTCCGGGATCAAATCGGGTCTACCAGTGTGTCCGATGCTGCGACCACCGGGCAACTCATTGACTGGATGGGGCGCAGCGGCGGGTCGGTCTGTGGCGTTGTGTATCCGGAGTCGACTGCAGCGCTGGCAGTAGTTCTGCAGACCGCAGCCCAGTTTGGGGTGCCAGTACAAATTCAAGGCGGGAACACCGGCCTCGTTGGTGGATCTATTCCTGGAGCGAATACCCCATCCGCATTGCTGGTTTCGTTGACTCGGCTTGTCGGAATCACCGAACTAGATGAGGTGGGCGGTCGGCTGACTGCGCTCGCGGGAACACCACTGGCAGACGTGCAGCGAGCGGCAGCGGCGGCTGGCTGGTGCTACGGAGTGGACCTCGCGGCTCGAGAGAGCGCGACAATCGGCGGCACGGTAGCGACCAATGCCGGCGGAATCCGAGTCTGCGCATTTGGTACCACTCGAGATCAACTGCTGGGGATCGAGGCAGTCTTAGCTGAAGGTGCGGTGGTGTCTGATCTGCATGGATTTGCCAAGGACAACACTGGCTACGACTTGGCTAGCTTGTTGTGCGGCTCGGAGGGAACGCTGGGCGTCATCACCGCAGTGCGATTGCGCCTCTGGCCAACTCCGCCGGCCGCGACCCTGGTTGCCTTTCCGGTTTCAGATCTCAGATCGGCTGCCGCGATCGCTGCCCGCGCAACCCGGCCGGGCTGTCCACTCTTGGCGGCAGAGGTGATCGATATCGCCGGCTGGCGGGGTGGGGCCCAAATGTTTGGCGGGACTGATCCATTGCCGCACACCGGTGACGGCTACGTGTCGTTGCTGGAGGTAGGTGATGGCGGTGAGGCTGCTGGCCTAACCCCAGTCGTCACCGATTCCCCTGGACTGATCATTGCTGTGGACGAAAGTGATCGACGACAGTTATGGGCGGTGCGCGAGCAGCAGAGTGAATTCTGGACTGCCCAATCGGGCGTCTCATTCAAGTTTGATGTGAGTGTTCCGACAGCGGCGCTGGACGAACTTGTCCAGGACGTTGAGCAAATTGCATCCGATAGTTCGGGGCGGCTGGGTGTCTTCGGTCATATCCGCGAACAAAACCTTCACTTGCAGCTGGAGCTGCCCACCGGTGTTGCCGAAGATCCCACTGATCGGGTGCTGCAGTTGGTAGCCGGTCTGGGTGGATCGATTTCGGCCGAGCACGGGGTGGGTCGAGACAAGGCCCGGTATCTAGCGCTGCGGCGCAACCCGGCAGAAATCGCTGCGATGCGTGCTATCAAGTCAGCTCTCGATCCGCACAGCCGGCTGAATCCCGGTGTTCTCCTCACGGAAGATCGGACACGAGAGTGATTGCCATGCCACCGGCTGCGTCATCGGTCATGCTGGCCACATGACGCTTCGCCCCTCCTGGCCCCAGGTAGTGGCTCATCGTGGTGCTGCTGCAGAGATCGCGGAGCACACCCTGAATGGCTATCTGCAGGCCATTGGCGAGGGAGCGGAAGCGCTGGAGTGTGACATTCGACTTACAGCTGATGGTCACCTGGTTTGTGTGCATGACAGTCGGATTGATCGCACCAGCGACGGCAGCGGGCGGGTTTCCAACAAAACGCTGTCGCAGTTGCGGCAATACGATTTCAGCTCCTGGCAGCACGGCGACGCTGAGCCGCCCGATCCAACGGGCTCGCTGCAGGGGCGTTCGGTCTTGACACTGGATGAACTACTGCAGATTGTCGTCGATTCGCCGCGCCGACTCGAAATTGCCATCGAGACCAAACATCCGACTCGGTACGGCGGTTTTACCGAACAGGCGCTGGTCAACCGGCTACAGCACTTTGGTTTGTACCGACCGGAAGAGGAAGCGACCCAGGTGCGCGTGATGTCATTTTCGCCGGTTGCCATGCGGCGGATGCGCGACCTCGCACCGGGCGTTCCCACTGTCTATTTGATGGAACAGACACCGCGGCTACTGCGCTCGGGTCAACTCCCCTACGACACCCGCATTGCGGGGCCTTCGGTGGACATCGTGCGCAACCAGCCCGATGTGGTTCGGCTGTGGCAGCAGCGTGGGCGGCCAGTTCATGTTTGGGTAGTTGATACCAAGGCGGACGTTGAACTCTGTATGAGAAGCGGGGTCGCCGCGATTATCAGTAACCGGCCGGGTGATGCGTTGCAATGGCGTTCGGAATGCTGGGCAGAACTCAGTGACGAGGTCGCGCCAGTGGATCAGTTTAGGGAGTGATCTGCGGGCCGCGGTTCAGTGACTCGGGCCGGACAGGGGGCCTCGGTTGCGGTACCAGCGCCATAATTAACCGCAAATAAAAAGTCCGAGCGCCACCAACGGGGGATATAGTGACGCTCGAACGTCTACGACTTTATCCCACCCGGTCTCCACTGCCAAGAGAGGGTCCCCATAGCCTTCGAAATGCGGGCAAAGCTGCGGAATCGTTATGTCCAGAGCGGACGAGCGGCCGCAATTGCGAGTTGGAGAACCTTTTTGGCTGGGATTTTCGTGTTCCGGGCTACGGCAGCGATATCTTCCCATTCTGGTTGCACGTTCACCACCTCGCCCTCGAGTTCGGCGACCTTGACCCGAATCGGTATTTCTAGCACCGTCACGGTTTCCATTCGCCGTTCCGCGGCGAACTTGGTGATGGGAGGGGCGGTGTCGTTGGTTGGAGTTCCGCTAATGCGCAGACCAATGGTGGTGGTCTGCCGAACCACCTCTTTGGCCAACTCGGTGGCGCGATCAGGACTGCACAGGACATGTAACGTAAAGGCTGGCCGGCCTTTCTTCATCTGGATGGGGGTCAGCCAGGCATCGCGGGCACCCGTCGCCAACAGCGATTGCAGTGCCCCAGGCCACAGCCGAGGTTCCATGTCGTCAACATTGCACTCCAACAGCGCTGCCCCGGGGCTGGTCCCGGTGTGCCGTGCTGTCGTTCCAAGCAGGGCTCGCACAATATTGGGGTGTTCCGCGGGGTTGCGGCTGCCAGCCCCTACTCCCACTCGGTCGACCACTAGGGCGGGTCCCGGTACCCAATCGTTGACCCAGGTCGTCAACAGGGCAGCCGCAGTGGGCGTGCAAGATTCGAAGGTTGCCGGTCCGGCAATGAGTCGCGCACCGCTGTTGGTCAGTAGGTCAAGCACGGCAGGTGCGGGAACCGGAATATGTCCGTGGGCGGTGTGGGCGTATCCGGAGCCAACGGCCACGGGGCCGGCCGTGACCGTCTCAGGAGCCAGCGAAGCCAAGGCGGCGCAGCACCCGACGATGTCCACGAGTGCATCGGTGCCGCCAACTTCATGAAAGTGCACCGAGTCAACCGCAACACCGTGGACGCTGGCTTCGGCGGCAGCGAGGCGGCCGAAGACCGCCAGTGACTTTTCCCGAATTTCTTCGGTCAGGTCTGCAGCGGTCAGCAACTCGTGGATAACTGACCACGGTCGGGCCGATTCGGCCTGGGGGAACTGCAAGTTCAGTTGAAGTGCCCGTAAGCCAGCCCGCTGGACTTGGTGAAAGGACAGGCTGACCTCAGGAGCGATAGCGGCGACGCTGCGCCGAATGAGTTGCTCATCAGCGCCAAGGTCGACCAGCGCAGACAGCAGCATGTCCCCAGCTGAGCCCAGGGTGGGGTCGAGGTGTAGGACTGACATGTCTTCAGCCTAGGGGCGACATGGTGGGTTGTGGGCCGCAAATAGATCAGTTGTCGCTGGCTGGGGGCGCGGACCGTGTCGATTGCCGGGCCACTCGAGCGGCGTGCACGCCCGCTCCGTAGCCGTTGTCGATATTGACGACGACAACTCCCGGAGCGCAGGAGTTCAGCATTCCCAACAAGGCGGCGATGCCCTGAAGCGAGGCCCCGTAGCCGACGCTCGTTGGCACCGCGACCAGTGGTGTTCCGGTGAGTCCGCCCACAACACTGGGTAAGGCGCCCTCCATACCCGCCACGACGATCAGACAGTCGTGTCGATTCAACTCATCGCGAACCGCCATGATTCGATGCAGACCGGCCACGCCCACGTCTGAGATCCGGGTGACCTCGCCGCCGTGTACCGCGACAGTGAGAGCGGCCTCTGCCGCTACCTGGTTGTCGGAGGTACCGGCACTGATGACGGCTACGCTTCCGACCGGTTGCGGCAGTGGCCCCACGACGATGGCTTGGGCTCCAGCGTCGGCGCGCACCACATCCGCCTCGACAGCATCGCAGATCCGATCGATGGCTTCGACGGGAACGCGAGTGGCGAGTACTGCCCGATCTGGATGGGCATGGTGCAGCCGAGACAGGATCGCGGTGATCTGGTCTTCGGTCTTGCCGGCACCGTAGACCGTTTCGGGATCGCCGGTTCGGGAATGGCGGTCGATATCGAGACGGGCAAAGCCGATATTGGCGACGTGAGAATCCGCAGAGGACATGGCTAGCACCTTAGTGCGGATAGGCTAGTGACGTGGACGTAGTTGCTCTGGTTTTGGCTGTAGTTGGGCTGATTGTCGCGGTGATAGCACTTCGCCGAGTCGATGTAGTCGAAGGTCGAGTCAAGCGGTGGGTAGGTGAACCTGCTGGTTCGGTGACAATTGGCTCGGTTGGTAGCGGTGAGGATACCGACGCTGCTGGAACGCAGCTCGCGACTGTTGCCACTGGGAAGTTCGATCGTGGCTTATCCCGAGTGGCTGTCGTCCACTACGATGCTTTCGAGGATCTCGGTGGTCGGCTGTCTTTCAGCGCAGCGGTACTCGATGACGATGGTTGTGGGCTAGTACTCACTACTATTCATGGCCGCAGTGAGACGCGTTCCTATGTCAAGCAGGTGCCGCCCCCAACTGATGGCTCGCAGCGAGAACTGTCACCGGAAGAGGCGAACGCTGTGGGCAACGCAATGCGCGGAGGTGACCAATGAGTACAACCGAAGTCGTTTATCTCGGTCCGCCCGGAACTTTCTCGGAGATGGCCGTAGCCGCTATGCCGAAACTTGCCGAGGCGACAACCACTCCTGCGACGTCGGTGATGGCCGCCTTGGACCAGGTGAGGTCGGGGGAGGCCGACCTCGCGGTCGTGCCGATCGAGAATTCCGTTGAAGGCTCAGTGTCAGGAACACTGGACGAACTCGCGGCTCAGCCGCCGTTGCGGATCGCGGCTGAGATCACCATTCCAGTGCGTTTTGCGCTCATGGTGGCGCCTGGGCAGAGTAAAGGTCCGGTGCGAATGATTGGGACTCATCCGCATGCCGCTGCTCAATGCCGGCGGTGGATTCACGACAACTATCCGGAGGCCGGGGTAGCGCATACCGATTCAACCGCTGCGGGCGCCATGGCGCTGGCTACCCCGGGGGAGCCGGGGTTTGATGCGGCCATAGCAACGACGGCAGCCGCCGAACAGTATGGGTTGGAGGTCATCGCATCGGATATCGCCGATAACCGCGAGGCAGTCACGCGCTTTGTTGGCGTAGGTCGGCCCGGCCCGCTACCGGCTGCCACCGGAGCAGACAAAACCAGCTTGGTGCTCTACATCCACGCGAACCGTGCCGGAGCCTTGTTGGAGATTCTGACCGAATTGGCGGTGCGGGGAATCAATATGACGCGGGTGGAGTCACGGCCCACTCGACACGCGCTAGGCGACTACTGCTTCTCTATCGACATAGAGGGCCACGCTGCCGACACCCGCGTCGGTGAAGCCTTGTTGGGGTTGCGGCGGGTGTGTGCTGATGTGCTTTTCCTAGGTTCTTATCCGCGTTGGGACGGCGTACCCACAAACGTTCCATCGGGGCTGAGCAACGCCGACTATCAGGAGGCGAGTGACTGGCTGACCCGGATTCGCAACGGTGAATCTTGATCCGATCAAAGACGATCTAAGAATGCCAGCGGTGGTGAGGTTTTCGGATCTCACCACCGCTGGCATTGTGCGTTGTCGCATTAGCGCTTCTGAATCACCCGGCCGTAGCCAGTCATTGTATTGGTGTACCAGCCGCTAATTCGGTCCACGCGGATCCCGCGCTGGGAGGTTGAGGCATGAACAATCTTGTTCTTGCCTATGTAGATCGCTACGTGGCCGTTTCCGTTGAAGAAGACCAAGTCACCGGGCTTGCGCTTTGCTGCGCTGACCCGTTTCACCGCAGCCTTTTGGCTGTATGAGGTGCGCGGCAGCGTTTTTCCGGTGGCCTTCCTAAAGGAATACACCACTAGGCCGGAGCAGTCGAAGGTGCTGGGTCCGGTTGAGCCCAGCACGTACCGGCTACCAACTTTGCTTTTGGCGATCTTGACGATGTCACGCCGCACCTTGACGGCTTTTTGCTTGTTCTTGACCGTGATCCGGCTCGTAGCTTCGGCGGTCGTAGAGCTGGGGGGTGCGACCACCAGCGCCGCGCCGGCGACTGCCGCGACAGCGGTGCCGACGATCAGTCGAGTGCGCGTGGCAACCATGGTTACTCCTTCTCATCGGGCCTGTTTTGGGCCGTACTTTCCCTAGGCCCGGAGGCCGTGTTGTCCAAAAGGGCCCCGGTGGGCCCTGGAAACGCCCCGGTCAGGGCGCAGCGCCGCGGGTAGAGGCGCCGAAGCGGATTTCGCTCGATGTCGGACTTACCGACCCCCGAAAGATGCCCAATTCGGCGGCGACACGAAAGGTGAACGCACGTATAACGGATGAATGTGAGACGAGTTTGAGATGAAAGGGGGACAAATGTGACACCAAGTAGCCAATTTTGCCGCGGATTCCGTAGAAGGCTGCCGTCGTCAAGCGAGACAGCAGAGTGGGCGATTACCTGGCGTGAAAGTCCTGTTACTTTTCTGTGACCTAGGGCACGGGGCCGCTATGCGTCCGCTATTAGGGAAGCAATCGCTGGAGCAGGTCAGCCACTCCGTCCTGCTCTGGATCTGGGATAACTTCATCTGCGGCTGCCACCACATCCGCGTGGGCCGAGGCTACTGCCGCACCGTGACCGGCCCAACGAATCATGGGAATGTCATTTGGCATATCACCAGCAGCGGCAATTTGCGCCGGTGGTAGCGACCAATCCGCAGCCAAGTTCGCAAGGGCGGTGGCCTTGTCTACGCCTGCTCGGGATATTTCCAACATTTGGTGGGTTCGACTGGCATGAGTCACATTGAGCGTCCCGCCGAGGGCCGTAGCGACAAGGCCCGCGAGTTCAGCTGTTTGCTCAGTGGCCCCCTCGGTGCGGACGAGTAGTTTCACAACACCGGGAATCTCATACAGTGGCTGATCAGCTACTTGCGCTACCGGTCGATCCGGCGGCACAAAACCTGGTTCCGGGAACAGCCCGGTGGCCGCGATGGGCCCGGGGAGCGCCTGCTCGGCAGCGAAGTAGAAGCTGCCGTCGAGCAGGTCGCCGATTGTCGCCATGGCCTCGCCCAAGACTGTCGCAGGGATGGCGGCGCTAGTAAGCACGGTGTCGGTGCTTAAGTCCACGGTCACGGCACCGTTGGCACAGACTGAAATTCCACTGCGGCCGGTGGCAGCCACGACTGGCGCCATCCAGCGAGGCGGTCGACCCGTCACGAAGAGGGTGCGCACGCCACGGTCGTGAGCGGTTGCGATGGCTGCCCGGGTCTTGTCGCTAATGGAACCGTCGGATCGCAGTAAGGTGCCGTCCAAGTCGGTGGCGAGCACCGATACACCCGAAAGCCGTCGTGGAGTCATGCCAACTCGAAGACTTCCCTGCCGCCGAGGAACGGCCGCAGCGCCTCGGGAATGCGGACGGTCCCAGTGGCGGTCTGATGGTTTTCCAGCAAAGCGACGATGACCCGTGGCATGGCCACCAGGGTGCCGTTCAAGGTAGCGACGTGCTGTGGGCTGCCGTCAGTACGTGACCGAATATTCAGCCGCCGAGACTGGAAGGTCGTGCAGTTGGACGTGGAGGTCACTTCTCGGTAGCGACCCTGCGTGGGAATCCAGGCTTCGATGTCGAACTTGCGAGCGGCGCTGGCACCCAAATCACCGGTAGCCACATCGATTACCCGATAGGGCAGCTGCAACTGGTCGAGGAATTCCCGCTCCCATCCGAGCAACCGCTCATGCTCCGTCTCGGCGTGCTCCGGTTGGCAGAAGGTGAACATCTCCACCTTGTCGAACTGATGCACGCGGATGATTCCGCGGGTGTCTTTGCCATGGGAACCGGCCTCGCGGCGGAAGCAGGGGGAGAAGCCGACGTACCGCAGCGGAAGTGCAGTTTCGTCCAAGATCTCTCCGGCGTGCATTCCTGCCAATGGGACCTCAGCGGTACCTACTAGATACATGTCGTCATCGGCGAGGTGGTAGACGTTCTCGGCAGCTTGACCCAGAAATCCCGTACCTGCCATGGTCTCGGGCCGAACCAGCGCCGGTGGAATCACGGGGGTGAGACCGTTCTTGACCGCCAGACTCATCGCAAGGTTGAGCAGCGCGAGTTCGAGAAGTGCGCCATCACCAGTGAGGTAAAAGAAGCGAGAGCCGGAAACTCGCGCCGCTCGCTCGGTGTCGATGGCTCCAAGCAGGCGCCCGATCTCCACGTGATCCCGTGGCTCGAAGCCTTCCGCGGCGAAATTTCGGGGACTTCCTACGGTGGCGACAGTGGTGAAATCTTCCTCGCCGCCGACCGGAGCCCGCAAATCAACCAGGTTGTCGATCGCCACTGCGGCAGACCGGACCTCGGGTTCGAGTTCGGCGGCGTGTGATTCTGCCTGCTTCACCTGCCCCGCAAGCTGCTCCGCCTGAGCCATCCACGCGTCCAACTCCGATTGCTGGGTAGCGTCGAGTTCACCACGTTTCGCTGCACCCCGTGCCGGCCCGATCCGCTTACTTAGCTGTTTCTGCTGAGCCCGCAGTTCCTCGAACTGCTGCAGAGCCAGTCGGTGCCGTTGATCTGCGGCCAAGAATCGGTCAACCGCAGCGGGATCGGCGCCACGGCGAGTTTGGGACTCGCGAACCGCGTCCGGATCCGAACGCAAAAGACGGGATTCGATCATGCCAACAGCCTAGGGCTACAGGTAGGGGCCGCTGGGAGGACGTCTGGGCTGGCCATCTTCGGATTGACTCTGACCACCGGGGCCGATCGCTCGGCGACGCATTTCCTGCAGCTGAGCCTGAGCAGCCATCTGTTGAGCGAAGAGCGTGGTCTGAATGCCGTGAAATAGGCCTTCCAGCCAGCCGACCAGTTGCGCCTGAGCAATTCGAAGTTCGGCATCCGATGGAGTGCTGTCGGGCCCGAACGGCAACGATAGTCGTTCTAGCTCGTCGACGAGTTCTGGGGCGAGCCCATCTTCCAGTTCCGCTACCGAGCGGGCATGTACCTCGCGCAATCGTTCGCGGGCGGCCTCATCCAGCGGTGAATCGCGGACCTCTTCGAGAAGCTGCTTGATCATTGAACCGATGCGCATCACCTTTGCTGGCTGTTCAACCAGATCGGTCACACCAACCTCAGCCGCCACAGTGTCATCCTGCGGTTGTTGGATGGGATCGCCGTCGGGGCCGACGACGATCACGTTTGGATCTGCGGGCTGAGATTCGGGTGTCATAGCTTGATTCTGGCACCCAATCTTGGTGTTGCAGCGCGAGGCTAGCGGTCGGCGCACAAGTCAACGGTCTTGAGCGCTAAAACGCGTCGCACCGATTCGTTGACCTGTGCTTCGGGGATGCGACCTTGACGAACTGCTTGGGTCAAGGTTCGTTGAAGTTCCTTGGCTTGCCGCATTTCGTCCCAGATGGCCATGTCTGCTCCGGCAGCAATTGCTTGTTCCACCGCCGTTGCCAGGCTGCGATTGTTAAGGATGGCCAAGGCCGATAGTGAATCGGTCATGATCACGCCGTCGAAGTCAAACTCGCTTCGGAGAAGTTTGTAGGTGGGGCTGGCGAGCGACGCTGGTTCTCCCTGTGACAAACCGGGCACGACTGCGTTGGTTGTCATGACGGCCACCGGAGACTCCTTGAGCAATGTCTCATAAGGCAGGAATTCCGACTTTCGAAGTTGGTCCAGTGGCGCGGTTTGGGCAGATTCTTCGTCAGTATTGCCAGTCCCGGTACCTAGTCCAGGAAAGTGCTTCAGGACGGGAACTATTCCGGCTTGCCGCATGCCTTCCGCAAAGGCGCCCGCGTAGCGAGTGACCTGCTCCGGAGTATTGCCATACGACCGATCACCAATAACTTCGTAGCTGGCCTGGCTCGAGACATCCACCACCGGTGCGAGATTCATGTTGAGCGACAACGCGCTCATCTGTTGTCCGATTCGACGCGCTTCCTTCTTAACCTCCGCCGGAGTCATCGTGTTGGCCATTTCCCGAGCCGAGGGGACGTAGCCGATGGTGTCTTTGAGTCGCTGCACCCGACCACCTTCTTGGTCTGCGGCGAGAAACGGCGGAATCTCGCCGCTGGCCGCATTGACTAAGGCCAGTTGACCGTCGGCGTAGAGGCCGCTGTCGGTACCGAGGAAGTTCACGCTTCCGACGTGGCCGCGGGCGACTCCGTCGATGGCATCGCTGAGCGCCACCTGACCGTAGTGGGTCGTGACACCACCCATCAGTAGTTGCGACACCCGCTGCTTGAGCGGCAGCTTCGCAATTTCCTGCTCTTGCGAACAGACGGGTGTCGTGGGCGAGGGGGCAGGTGTCGGTGGGTTGCTGCTAGGCGGTTCGGCGGCCGGGGTGGCTGCGCAACCGGTTAGACCCAATCCAGCGGCCACGAGGGCAACGAGGACGCCTTGCACGACGTAGTTCACCACCTCAGGTTAGTAAGTCACCGGGTCAGCTTCGGCTACGACCCACGCAGATTCGATCGGTAACTAGATCGAACGCCTCCCCTCTCGGCGATAACTGCCTGACAGATTTCGATAAGGCTACGTAGAGTAGTCACTTGGATACAGTCAAGTCATGTAATCACAGCAATACGTAGAGTAGTTATAATCAGCAGATTCTGATTCTGTAGTCAAGAAACACCCCCCAAATCAAAGAGTCACTTACGTAAAGTAGTCATTAAATGGCAACAGGTAGTAGTTACTGCCGAAATTTGTGCAGGCCTAGCCGGATGCCTTTCAATCAGGAGTGTTACGAAAAGTAGTCAACACGTTTTGGGAGGAACAAGATGGCTATCGCCGAAATCACGCCTCAGTTACTCGACGTCAAGGTGCCCGTAGGAAGCAGTGGCGTAGTAATCCCGGCACCACGTACCAGCGGCGAAGTTACGGCACCCAATCGGAGTCACTTCGGTGATCGACTGCTTGCCGGCTTGTTGCTATTCGCGCTGCTACCCGTGTTTCTCGTAATCGCGCTACTCATCAAGGTCGGTAGCCGAGGCCCGGTGTTCTTCAGCCAAGACCGAGTGGGACTGCACGGACAACTTTTTCCCTTCTTCAAGTTTCGGACCATGGTTCCCGGCGCGGATGCCTTGCGAGATGAAGCGCTGGGTACCCCAGATGAGGACATGACCGATCAGTACCGCAGCGATCCCCGCATTACGCGGGTCGGTAACTTCCTCCGGCGCTGGTCGCTGGACGAGTTGCCGCAGCTGCTCAACGTGTTGCGCGGCGAAATGGCGATCGTTGGCCCACGCCCGATGTTGCCGCGTGAGGTAGCGCTGTTGGAGCGCCCGCACCATCGTCGCCACGATGCGACTCCGGGCCTGACCGGTCTGTGGCAGGTCAGCGGCCGCAAGGAGACCACGTGGACCGAGCGGATGGAACTTGATTTGCGCTACGTGGATGAGCAGTCGACGCGATTCGATCTCGACATCATCCGGCGCACCGTGTCGGTCGTCCTTCGCGGTGAGGGCGCCTACTAGGAGCAGACCGACTCACAATACGAGCCTCAAGCGTCTCCATTGCTTGCATCGAGGTTCAGTAAATCGGCACTGCTGCTTGATTGGCGGATGACCACAACACGGTCGCCACGGTTCAACACCTTGATCACCTTGCCGTCGAAGCGATTGAGTTCGCCTTCCCGAATCACGCCGAGGACCAACTCGCCCCGGGCATCCAACTCTTCTGGACTGGTGCCGACTTCGGCACTGCTTACTTCTCTTTCCACCATTTCTAGGCCTTTGGAGGAGTCCAGCAGATCCTCCATCAGGCGCCCGGCAGTGGGAGAAACCAGTGATAAGGACAGCAGGCGGCCGACGGCCTCCGCGGTAACGATGACACCGTCAGCCCCGGAATCTCGCAGGAACTGAGCGCTAGAGGTCTCGCGAGCGGCAGACACCACAGTGGCGCGTGGAGCAAGACGCTTACTCAACATGGTGATGAGCACACTTGTCGCATCATCATCAGCCGCGATAACGACCCGACCGGCCCGGCTGATACCAGCTTGGGCGAGAACCGCCTCTCTGCGACCGTCCCCTTGAACGGCGGTGAGGCCCTGCTCGGCCGCTTCGCGGACACTTTCGTCGTCTTCTGCCACCACCACGATGCGCGAGGGAGACACACCACTGTCCAGCAGTGAGCGCACCGCGCTACGACCCTTTACCCCGAAACCAATGATCACGGTGTGATCGGACATTTTGTCTCTCCACTTCCGAACTCGCCAGTCGTACTGGGTTCGCTTGGTCAGTGCCTCGATGGCAGTCCCGACCAGGGTGATCAGGAATACGAATCGCAGCGGCGTGATGACAAACACGTTGATGAATCGTGCCGATGGTGTCACCGGTGAAATATCACCGTAGCCCGTTGTGGACAGTGAAACGGTTGCGTAGTAGAGCGCATCCAAGAAAGTCATGGTGCCGAGATCAGCATTCTGGTAACCGTCGCGATCCAGATAAACCACTATCGTGGTGGTCAGCACGCAGGCTACCGCTATCGAGATTCGGGTCAGAATTTGCCGGAGCGGCCGTACTGGACGACGGGGCAAAACTAGTCGCCCACCGAAGTCCTCGACGTCGTTTCCGCTGGCCACACTCCGACGTTAGCCGCCTTGGGCGGCTGCGGTTTGCTTTTCGCGTGGGCTAGTCGCTTCTGTCCCCGGTGGGTTCAGTTGCGGCCGGGTATGGTCACCACGGTTAAAGCGTCACCCCGCTGACCCCGACCGGGGTCCAGGAAACCGATCCCGGTGGCTCCCGCGACTGCGGCGAGCCCGTGCGGGCCATACCAAGGCTGCGTGACGGCGAGGTCGATCAGTTCACCAGGCTCAATGGCAACGGGGAGAGCGCGAGCATACGGCGTGGGTTCGAGGGAATCCCGCAGCATGACGGTGGGTTTCGTTATGTCTGCGTGTGCGGCCAGAGCTGACAAGGTCGGGTCGAGAAGCAGAGCCATGCCGATTGCGGCATCGCAGGGCTCATGAGGAAGCACCAGTACCCGGCGGTTATCGGGTAGTTCAGCCAACAGCACCGCCCCGCCCGGTCGCACCGCGACACCGTCGATGAGGAACTCCGCACCAAGTTGTTGCAGCGCAGACCTTGCGCCGAGGCTGAGACCCGGTTCCGGACCGCCGGATATAACCACCAGATCGCCACCCGCAGCATCAAGCGCTGCAGCGATTTCGCTGGCCTCGGGGGCCACCGAGGCCAGCGGCAGGCACCTAGCCCCGGCGCCCATGATCCACGCCGGCAGTAGTGACCGCACCACGTCTCGGTCGCGCCCCCGACGTGGCGGACCGGACGGCAGCAGTCGAGTCGTCAGCATGATGGGCGCCACGCTGGCGGGTGGATACACCAAGACGTCGTCGGCCCCGGCCGCCGCCGCCAAAGCCAATGTCCCTGCAGTAAACGTGTCACCGGACTTGTGTAAGACCTGGCCATGGCTGGCTGTTGCGCCAACTGTTGTAATCCCAAAGCCTTGCCGCAGTCGGCCGGGGCGGCTAGCAGGTTTGCCCTCCTCCCCGACCAGTACAGTGCGGCCGTCACCTTCGACCACAGCAAAACGGTCGGCGAGTACGGCATCGGTTCCAGTGGGTAGCATCGCGCCGGCTGCGATCGGAGTCGCACAACCATCCGCTAGTTCATTGTGCGCGGGGTGCGGGACGACTGCCCACGGTCCGAGTCCTCGCACTGCCCAGCCTGACTCGGTAGCGGCTGGGTCGGGAGGCAGATCTGCTAGGGCTGAAATGGGTTCGGCCAGCGTGCTACCGATCGCCGACAGTAGGTCGACTCGACGGGGCGGGATGGGATCGACCTCCGTCGCGATGCGGATCGCCAATTGCCAAGTGATGGGCGCCATGTCTTCATCGTCCCCTGACTTCGTCGCGCGAGGTTGCTGCGACACGAACCGTGGCTACGGTGTTGGGCTTAGATCGGCGCTGGAGTCTCGATAGGCAAGTTTGTTGCGGCGAAGTTCTTGACGCCGGCGTCAACTTGACAGTAGCGTCAAGTTCGTGGGGCAAGTAATACGCAGTTCCGTTGATAGCAATGCAGAACCGTTCACGTCGAATCGGGCTGCCATGGCTGAGAGCCTGGCCGAGATAGACGACCTGCTGACTCAGGTAACCCGTGGTGGCGGTACCACGGATGCCGACAAGGCGAATCGCAGCGTCGGGCGATTACGTTCTCGCGGCAAAATGTTGCCGCGAGAGCGAATCGAGTACTTGCTGGACCCGATGTCGGGCTTTCTCGAGCTATCACCGTTGGCCGGTTGGGGCACTGACGATCCCCTCGGGGGTGGCATTGTCACCGGGATTGGCACTATCTCGGGTACCGAGTGCATGGTGATTGCCAACGATCCGACCGTGAAGGGTGGTTCCCAGGGGCCGACGGCAGTTCGTAAGGGACTACGTGCGATGGATATCGCCCGCGAGAACCGGTTGCCGCTTGTCAGTCTGACTGAGTCAGGTGGTGCGGACCTGCCCAAGCAGGCCGACATCTTCGTGCCCGGCGGAGCATCCTTTAAGAACCTGACGCAACTTTCTGCAGCGGGTATCCCCACCATCACGTTGGTGTTCGGCTCGAGCACCGCGGGCGGGGCCTACGTGCCCGGGATGAGCGACTACGTCGTACTGCAGAAAGAGGCGGCTCGGGTGTATCTGGGCGGTCCGCCGCTGGTAAAGATGGCGATCGACGAAGACGCAGACGACGAGCAACTCGGCGGTGCGGAAATGCATGCCAGAACCAGCGGGCTAGCCGACTACTTGGCTGAGGACGAGGCGGATGCGCTTCGGATCGGCCGGCAAATCGTGTCTCATCTGCGGTGGCGAAAACAAGGACCAGGACCGGATGAAGCAGCGGCAGCCCCGTTGTACGACCCAGAAGAACTGCTCGGCATCCCGAGTGCCGATGTACGGATGCCCTTCGAGGCGCGCGAGGTACTAGCCCGGGTCGTTGATGGTTCGGAGTTTGAAGAGTTCAAACCGCTGTATGGCACCACCCTGGTGACCGGCTGGGGTCATATTGGTGGTTTCCCGGTTGGCGTCCTGGCCAACAACGGGATCTTGTTCAGCGAAGAGAGCCACAAAGGCGCTCAGTTCATTCAACTGTGCAACCGGATGGACGTACCGATCCTGTTCGCGCAAAACATCACCGGCTTCATGGTCGGCACCAAATACGAACAGGGCGGCATCATCAAAGACGGTGCCAAGTTGATCAACGCGGTATCCAACAGCAGCGTGCCGCACATCACCTTGATGATGGGTGCCTCCTACGGTGCCGGAAACTACGGCATGAGCGGTCGAGCCTATGACCCACGGTTCGTCTTCAGTTGGCCCAACCACCGCATCGCTGTAATGGGGCCCAAACAGTTGGCCGGGGTACTGAACATCGTTGCTCGGCAAAAGACCGAAAAAGCCGGAGCGGAGTTTGACGAGGCAGCTTTCGCCCCTATCCGCGATGCCTTTGAAAACCAGGTGGAATCGGAATCGACCAGCTTGTTCGCGACTGGACGCATCTGGGACGACGGCATCATCGATCCACGAGACACCCGCGCGGTGCTGACCATGGCGCTTTCCGCCGCCCATTCCGGACCAGTGCAAGGTACTAGCGGCTACGGCGTTTGGCGGATGTGATGAGTCGAAACGAGGAAAACATGCCAGTAGAGGCAACTATCCGACGAGTCCTGGTCGCCAACCGGGGCGAGATAGCGATTCGAGTGTTCGACACGGCTCGTGAGATGGGAATCACCTGCGTGGCGGTGTATTCGGATGCAGATCGAAACGGTCGACATGTGCGCGCCGCCGACTTGGCGGTGCATCTTCCCGGCAATGCCTCCGCAGACACATATCTGAACATCCCGGCGATCTTGGCTGCTGCGAAGCGCACTGAGGCTGATGCCATCCACCCCGGCTATGGCTTTCTAGCGGAGAATCCAGAGTTTGCCGAAGCGGTAGTTGGCGCTGGCCTGACCTGGATTGGGCCACCTCCGGAAGCGATCCGCGCCATGGCGCTGAAAGTGGAAGCGAAGAACGCCGCGGCTGCCGCGGGAGTTCCGCTGGTCCCCGGCGCAGAACTAGACGCCGACCTAACCGAGGTACAGATCGCTGAGCGAGCTGAGCAGGTTGGCTATCCGGTGATGATCAAGGCATCTGCTGGCGGTGGCGGCAAGGGCATGCGAGTGGTGTCACAGCCCGATGAGTTGTTGCCTGCGGTTGAAGGGGCCCGGCGAGAGTCGCAATCTTCCTTTGGCGATCCGACAGTATTTCTGGAGCGCTACTTGCCGCGGGCTCGCCACGTCGAAGTGCAGGTCTTTGGCGACCAGCATGGCAACTACCTGCATCTATTCGATCGGGAATGTTCGATTCAACGGCGCCACCAAAAGATCATCGAAGAGGCTCCGTCCCCCGGAACTACTGATGTGACTCGGGAACGCATGTACACCGCTGCGCTGTCCCTGGCAGCCCGGATCGGTTATGTCGGAGCAGGAACGGTGGAGTTTCTGGTGTCCGGGGACGGTGATGCGCAGGAGTTCTTCTTCCTCGAGATGAACACCCGACTGCAGGTGGAGCACCGAGTTACGGAAGAAATCACCGGTACCGATTTGGTGCAGTGGCAGATCCTGGTTGCTCAAGGTAAAGAGTTCACCGTTGAGCAGGATGATCTCGACATCGACGGCCACGCCATCGAGGTTCGGTTGTATGCGGAGGACCCATCCCAGGGCTTCCTGCCCAGCGTGGGCAAGATTGGTCAGTTTGCGTCGCCCAGCGCTCTCGGAGCAGTGGTCGATGCCTCGTATTCGGCCGGGGATTCGGTTCCGCAGTTCTATGACCCGTTGCTTGCCAAGATCACGACGTCTGGCCCCGACCGGCAAACCACTACCCAGGAGATGCTGCAGGCATTATCGGAGACCACCGTCACCGGAGTCACCACGAATCGGGACATGCTGCTCGCGATTTTGGGTTCGTTTCCGTTTTTCGCCGGCGACACCACAACCGCCTTCCTGGAAGAGCACCCTGGTTTGCTCGCCGGAAACCTGCTGCCGGAAGGCCAGAATCCGCCGCCAGCACTAGTAGTGGCGGCGGCTTTCCATCATCTCGACACCGTAGATGCCGCTGATCACTGGATCACCGATGTGTTCGCAGGCAACCTGAGTGCCGACCCAGTGCCGCCGCGGTTCCGCAACGTGAGTGGCACGCCGGGGTTCCTTGGCCTGCAGTACGGCTCGGGTGAGTCCGCGCGCCGTGTATGGGTACTGCATGAGTCCGGCCGCGATAACCGTTGGCGGGTATGGCTGAATCCTGGCGAGGAACCCTACAGCGCAGAACGGGAGTTCATCGGCGAGGTGCGGGTTACCCGGCCGGCCCCGGATGAAGATGCGTTGCCGGATCAGTTTCTGTTGGTGGAGATCGACGGACTTGTGAGTCGGATCGAGACTGATACCGACGAGGCGGGTATCCGCGTGGTGGGGGTAGATGGCAGATTCCAGTTCCGGCCAATATCGGTCGGCGAACAAAATGACGCAGGTACCGGCGATCAAGGTCCGGTATCCCCACTGCCAGGAACTGTCGCTGCCATTGAGGTAGAGCCCGGGCAGCAGGTCAACGAGGGCGAGACGCTGGTTGTACTGGAGGCCATGAAAATGGAGCACCGCATCACTGCGGATAGCGACGGCACCATCGATCAGGTGCTCGTGACACCGGGACAGTCGGTGGAAGCGCACCAGGTGCTAGTAACTTTCGCGGCAGGGGGCGACGATGACTGAGTCTCGACGTCCAATCCGGATTGCCAACTGCTCGGGTTTTTTCGGCGATCGACTGTCGGCAGCCCGCGAGATGGTGGACGGTGGACCGATCGATGTCCTCACCGGTGATTGGCTAGCGGAACTCACCATGCTCATCCTTGCGCGGCAGCGGATGAAGCATGGCGTGGGTTCCGGCTATGCCCGAACCTTCCTCACCCAGATGAAAGACGTGCTCGGCGACTGTCTAGACCGCAACATCAAGGTGGTCACCGACGCGGGCGGTCTCGATCCGCAAGGGCTGGCTGACGCGCTCGCGGATGCAGCGGACAAGGCGGGCTTGCAGCCGCGCATCGCTGTGGTGACCGGTGACGATATTTCTGATCGAGTTGCCGAGCTGACGGACAACGGTGAGGAGTTCCGCAATCTGGACACCGGGGAGCTCTTTGCGGACATGGGCACCCCCTCTTTGGCGGCGAATGCCTATCTCGGGGGTCGCGCCATTACGGCAGCGTTGGCGGCAGGAGCCGACGTGGTGATCACCGGTCGGGTGACTGATGCAGCGTTGGCGATCGGTCCAGCCGCTTGGTGGCACGGTTGGGATTACGACAACGTCGCCGACCTGAATCGGTTCGCCGGGGCCCTGGTGGCGGGCCATGTTATTGAATGTGGCGCCCAGGCTACGGGCGGCAACTACTCCTTCTTTACCGACGTCCCGAGTCTGGAAAACGTCGGATTCCCCATCGCAGAAATCGGTGGCGATGGGACCAGCGTGATCACCAAGCATCCCGGTACCGGCGGTTTGGTGAGTCCTGGAACCGTGACAGCACAGTTGCTTTATGAAGTCGGGGATGCGGTCTATCTCAATCCCGATGTCAGCGCTGACTTCCGCAGTATTCGACTGGATCAAGTTGGCCGTGATCGCGTCCGGATTTCCGGTGTTGTCGGTGCCCCACCACCAGATCGGCTCAAAGTCTCACTGAACTACCTGGGCGGCTTCCGCAACTCGATGACACTGGTGCTGACCGGGCTCGATATTGAGGCGAAAGCTGACGTTGCGCTGCGAACCATCGCTGGAGTCACCCTGGCGGACTGCAAACGATCCCCAGTTGAGCTGGCCGCCACCAGCACGCTGAACGTGACTGAACTGACAGTCGATCTGCTGCGAGCTGACTCCGAAGACCCCACTGACGTCGCTTCCGCCCAAGCTCACTTACGGCTCACGGTCAAGGACGGCAACCCTGACAACGTCGGAAAAGCCTTTACCGCTCGAGCAGTGGAATCAGCCTTGGCCAGCTACCCAGGTATGTTTCCCACTGCGGTCCCCACACCCGGAACCCCCTATGGCGTGTTTTGGCCGACAACCGTCGCCGGTGCCGCGGTTAGCGCAAAGGTGTCGCTAGCTGGCGAGGAGATTACGACCTTGCCCGGTAGCTCACCCCTAGCCGAGCAGGCAACGCCGGAATCAATCGCAACGACTGAGCCAGTGGTCGAGGAGACGAGCCGAGCCGACATGGTCCGCATCCCACTGGGTTGGGTCGCCGGAGCCCGCAGCGGTGATAAGGGTGGCAATGCCAATGTCGGGGTGTGGATCCCCGATCCAGTTGAGATTGAGGCCGTGGCATTAGCTGGTGGTGAGGCCGATGCACT
The DNA here is from genome assembly GCA_022599915.1 of Actinomycetes bacterium. NCBI lineage: Bacteria > Bacillati > Actinomycetota > Actinomycetes > Actinomycetes bacterium. Next base: position 14,388 of record JAHZLH010000036.1, on the reverse strand, counting down.
GACCGTTCCTGAGATCAACAGCCCGGATGACCTCGCGGAGATCTGGAAATCTGACGATCCGCTGCAGGTTGATCCGGCCGCGGACGAACGAGCCGATCGCAGTTACCGATGGCTGCTATCCCTGCTGCAGGCACCCGGCGCGGTGCAGCGGCTAATTCCGGAAGCTGCGGGTCTGCAGGTTGACGTCATCCCGCTGGCGAATCTGCGGGCAGTAAACCTCGTCATCACTGGGCTGCTGGGTCGGGGCGTCAGCGAGAATGCGCTGTTGGACCCGCAGGCGAAGGGACTCGGTGAGTACCTGCGTTCTCGGCTGGTGTCCTTCCCACGTGAACTACTTGATACCGACAATCTCAGCGCGACATGACCGCTCAGCAAACTCGGGAACCGCGCACCAAGCGCGGTGAAATGACGCGGCAGCGGCTCATCTCAGCCGCCCGTGAGGTCTTCGAATCCCAAGGGTTTGCTTCAACACGCATGGGGGATATCGCAGCGGCAGCTGGTGTCAGTCATGGCACGGTCTATACCTACTTCACCACCAAGGAAGATGTCCTTGCCGCAACTCTCACTGAACTGGTCGCTGACTTGCGCGAATCGATCAGGACGGTGGATATGTCCGATCCGATCGAAAAGATCAGTACCGCCAACGCCCGCTACCTCGCGGCCTTTGGCGAGAACGCTCGGTTGCTCCGGGTGGTGGAAGAGGTGGCGCTGGCTGACCAGCGGTTCGCGCTCATCCTGGATGATCTGCGTCGAACCCATGTCGATCGAGTGGCTGCGCAAATCTCCCGACAGCAGGAGCTGGGACTCGCCGACGCCGATCTTGATCCCCAGATCGCGGCAGCTTCCCTATGCGCCATGGTTGAAGGCTTCTCTCGCCACTGGAGCGATATTGGCTCTGCCGCAGATCCCGATGGTCACCTGACGCTCACTCGCATCTGGCAACGAGCGCTCGGCCTTTCCGATCTCATCGACTCATCAATAAGTCCATCACCACAGGAGGAATCCCATGCAGTTCACAGCTGAACACGAACAATTCCGTAAGTCAGTTCGTGCTTTTGTCGAGAGCGAGATCAATCCCAATGTCGATAAGTGGGAGGAGGAGCGGATTTTCCCTGCCCACGAACTCTTCCCCAAACTGGCCGACATTGGCGGCTTCGGGTTGGAGTACGACGAGAAGTACGGCGGTCAGGGAGCCGATCACTCCTTCACCGTGGTGCTGATGGAGGAGTTGGGCTACAGCTGCGATTGCGCCGGCGTGCCGATGGCTATCGCGGTGCAATCCAGTATGGCCACGCCTTCATTGCACAACTTCGGATCGCCAGAGTTGAAGGAAAAGTATCTCAAGCCAGCAATGCTGGGTCAGCAGGTGTGTTCCGTCGCAGTGTCAGAGCCCGACGCAGGATCTGACGTCTCTGGCATTCGGACCAAGGCGGTGCAACAGGGTGACGAGTGGGTGATCAACGGCAGGAAAATGTGGATCACCAACGGCTCGCAGGCGGACTGGATCTGCCTATTGGCTCGGACCTCTGATGAACCCGGATTTGCGGGAATGTCACAGATCATTGTGCCCACCGATAGTCCCGGTTTCAGTGTCGGTCGAACTATCGAAAAGATGGGTAATCATTCTTCCGACACCGCTGAGTTGGTGTTTGAGGATCTCCGCGTTCCGGTGAGCAACACCATCGGCGAGGTGGGCCGCGGTTTCCAGCAGCAGATGATGCAGTTCCAAGACGAGCGCCTCGTGGGTTCCTATATGGCGGCCATGGGAGCACGGCGGGCCTTGGAGCGCACTATCGAATACCTGCAGGTACGTGAGGCGTTTGGAAAGCCGTTGCTTGCCAACCAGTACCTGCAGTACAACCTCGCGGAACTGATCGCCGAGGTGGACATGATGATCACTTACAACCGAGAAGCAGCCCGTCGATTCACTGAGGGTGAGAACGTCACTCGCGAAGCGACTATTGCCAAGTTCAAGGTTGGCAAACTCGCCCGTCAGGTGGCCGACATCGTGGTGCAATATCACGGCGGGATGGGCTACGCCGAGGAGAACTGGCCGGCCCGCTATATGCGGGACGCTCGACTGATCTCGATCGGTGGTGGCGCTGACGAAGTGATGCTGCGGATCATTTCGATGCTGGAAGGTATGGGCAAAAGATGAGTCCCGATATGCAGCCTACCGAGGGTGCTGAAAAGGTCATTTGTGACATCTCGGACGGCATCGCTGTTATCCGATTCAACCGGCCCGAGGCCCGCAACGCGCTCGATCCAGAGTCGATGCAGTTGCTGACCGAGCACTTGGAAAGTACCGCCAAGAATGCTGAGGTGCGTGCGGTCGTACTTACCGGCACCGGCGATACGTTCAGTGCCGGTGCTGACCTGAAGGCGGCGCTGTCTGGTGAGTCGGGTGGATTTGCCGCCAACGGACCTGAAGCGATGGGACAGCTGCTGACTCAGATTGCGGACCATCCCAAGCCGACCATCGCTAGGGTGCAGGGCAATGTATACGGCGGTGGCAACGGCCTCGTGGCTGCGTGTGACCTGTCAGTTGCCGCCGATGATGTTCGATTCGCCTTCAGTGAAGTTCGGCTGGGTTTGACTCCTGCGGTGATCTCGGTCGTGTGCCTGCCCAAAATGCGGCCGGCCGACGCTGCGGAGTTATTCCTCACCGGTGAGAAGGTACCGGCGCAGCGCGTGGCTGCTGCCGGACTCATCAACAAGGTTGCGGCGCGGGAAGAGCTGGACACCGCTGTCGAAGCCTGGACCGAGCAGCTGCGGCTGGGTGGTCCGGAGGCACTTGCGGGTACCAAGGAACTGATCCGGCGAGTGCCGACCATGGCGCGCGCGGACGCCTTTGCCTATACCGCAGAACTTTCCGGCGGATTTTTTCGCTCTGAGGAGGCGCGAGAAGGCATGACGGCGTTGTTCCAGCGGCGCAAGCCGGCTTGGGCCGAATCCGCAGGTGCTGAGCAGGAATAACAGCCATCCCGCGAAATTCATGGGTGCATCGTGATATCTCGCCCCTAGGTGAGGTTGAATAGGGCCGTGGCGAAAACGGTGATGGTGGTGGAGGACGAGCCGGAGATCCGGCTCGTGTTGCGCACCTTTCTAGAGGATGAGGGCTATGCAGTCCTCGAAGCTGATACCGGCGAGAAGGCCTTGAGCCTGGCACTGGATGAAATCCCCGACGTTGTGCTGGTCGATTTGCGGCTACCGGGAATCCACGGGTTAGACGTCGTCCGCTCGATGCGCGCAACCAGCACGGTGCCCATCATTGTGGTCACTGCCCAGGCAGACAGCCATGATGTGGTGGCTGGTCTGGAAGCAGGTGCCGACGACTACGTCACCAAGCCCTTTGTCCCCAAGGAGTTGGGCGCCCGCATCCGAGCGCAGCTGCGCCGGATTGCCACTGAATCCGGTGAGCAGCGGCAAGATGTTATTGCCTGCGGTCCGATTGTTATTCGCCCGGGAACGGCGGAAGCCTTCAAGGACGGCGAACCGTTGGCGCTTTCCCGAACTGAATTTCGGGTCCTGCAAGAACTTATCCAAGAGGGCGGCCGAGTCCTCAGCCGTGACGATCTTCTCCGTCGGGTGTGGGGATACGGTAACGCTGGCGACGGTCGGGTAGTCGACAACCTGATCTATCGGCTGCGCGCGAAGCTCGAAGTGGACGCGGCGAAACCGGATCACTTGGTTACCGTGCGCGGCTTCGGCTACCGACTGAAGCCGTGACCGAAGAACCGCGGCGCTACTGGATAGGCCGACGCGCAGGTTTGGCTAATCGTGTGGCGTTCGCCTTCGCGATGATTTCGCTATTCGTCGCGTTGCTCGTCTCGGGTGCGACTTACATCGGTACCAGCATTTATCTGCTGCAGGAACGAGAAGCTAGCGCGCTAAGCCGCGCCCAGATAGATGCGCGCATTGTTGACGCTGCCCTGGAAGAGGGAGTCAAAGAAGGTAGGGCGCTGGATCGCCTTGCAGTCAGCGAGGGCACCGACCAACTCTTGTTCGTAGATGGCGTCTGGTTTGCGACTAACGTCAGTTTGGTACCCGAGGACGACATTCCGCAGGACCTGCTGCTCGCGGCAGAAGCGGAAGGTGGGGCGATCCAGCGATTTGAAGACAGTACCGGCGACAAATTCCTGGCGATTGCTATCGCAGTAGACGGCGGGATCTTTGTCGACGTGTTCTCACTGGCGACTCTCGACCAAGTGCTGGGCATCTTGGGAGCCGTTGTGGTGGGCGCGTCGATCATCGCGTTGATCGTCGGTGGAATTGTCGGTAAGGCGGCTGGGAATCGCCTGTTGCGGCCACTGGGCGACGTGGCTGACGGTGCCCGGCGGATCACCGCCGGAGATATGAGCGCTCGCGTGCCGATTCCGCCTGATCCGGATATCTCCGCGATTTCGGTAGCGTTCAATGACATGGCCGCAGCGGTGCAGGACCGATTGGAGCGGGAACGCCGGTTCTCGGCCAATGTCTCACACGAATTGAGATCGCCGCTGACGGGCATCGTCGGCACCGCGGATTTACTGGAGCGCCGGGTTGACAACCTGCCGGAGCGGGAAGCGAACCTCGTGCTGGGGCTGGGTCGACAGGTCCGCCGCTTCTCCGCGATGGTGCTCGACCTATTGGAGATCAGCCGGATCGGCGGCGACCAAGTAGTGCAATGGGAATCTATCGACGTGGGATTGCTGATTGACGAACAGCTCAACTCACGTGGCTTGTCTCGCTCGTTGCGGTCAGGTGATGATTTCGCCATGATGTTGGATCCGCGACGTTTTGAACGGATCGTGGCAAATCTGATTGACAACGCGCAAACACACGGTGACGGGCTGAGTGCCATCGAGGTGGAACGGACCGGAACTGGAATGCGTCTCACCGTGGATGACTCTGGCCCGGGAATCGATCCTGAGGTGCAAGATCAAATCTTTGAACCCTTTGCCCGGGGGGACGGTACGCAGGTCGAAGGGGCGGGACTAGGTCTAGCGATCGTGGCGGAGCAGATCCGGCTACTGGGAGGAACCGTGGAAGTTGGCCAATCGCCGCAAGGGGGTGCCCGGTTCCTAGTAGAACTGGCCGAACGGAGTCCGACATGATCAAGCGTCTCCTGCTCCTGCTTATTGCGGTGGGATTGACTGCCTGTGGTGTGCCGACCGATTCTTCACCCCGTTCGCTGCCAACAGAGGTACTGGACGCCCTGAACTCCGCTGAGCCCGCTGAGGATACCGGCGGCGAGTTGGCAGAACTGTGGTTTGTTCGGGGTGAAAAGATCGCGCCGGTGGAACGGCGAGTGGAGCAGTCGCTCTCGTCAGAGGAAACCTTGCTGCTGTTGGAGGCCGGTCCAACAGCAGAAGAGAAGGAGGCTGGGCTTCGCACCGCCCTCGTTCCGGTGGCGGCGGATACGCCGCTGGTTGCTACTGCCGCGGCTAGCGGTCTAACCGTGCCAGCGGGAAACAAGCAAACTGCGGTGGTGTTGGATGATCAATTCTCGGAGCTACCCAGCGAGGAGCAGTTGTTGATCTTAGGTCAAGTGGTGTTCACCTTGGCCCCGGAGCCGGACGAGTCGGTGCTCTTTGTGAATAGTTCTGGCACACCGATCGGGGTGCCCTTACCCAACGGTCGGCTGAGTAGTGGTGCGGTCAACCGCTCCAATTATGAAGCGCTGCGGGGCTAGCCGACAACGACAGACCCACGTGAGCGGTGAGGGTGGGATTCGAACCCACGGCACGCAGTACGTGCACTGGTTTTCAAGACCAGGTCCTTAGGCCGCTCGGACACCTCACCTGTGTTGTATCTGATCCCAACCTGGGCGCCCAACTAATTGGATTTCGCCGCTTCGGCATCTAGGTACCGATTCAGGATACGCGCCAGCCGATTCATCTGGCGTACGTGTGCTGAGTCCCCGTCGGTTTGCAGTTCAGCAGGGCCAACGCCATCAGTGATGATGGCGACCGCGTAGCCGCGCAATAGCCCCATTTGCCGGGTATCGGTGTCGGCAGTGAGCCAGCCACCTTTAAAGGTCTTGGCCCCCACTGTGCCGAGCCCCCAACTGTGCTTTGGAATCGGTTTCATCTCTTTACGGACGAAGCGACTTGCTTCAGGTGAGACCACTTCTTTGTTGCGCAAGGCCGCCATGAACCGAACCTGTTCCTGCGGTGACCAACGATGCGATCCTTCGCGACTGTCGGGCCAGGGTTCCGTGGACTTATCACCGATATCGCGCAGGATTTCGGTCATCGGTTCGCCAGATCCGCCGGGGATGCGACCGCGCAGTGTCAGTAGGGCGTTCATATCGGAGGCCTGGAGTGCCTGCTTGATGAGGTTCTTGTCTGCCGTGGACAGGTTCGCCGGGTTATCTCGACCCACGGTTTTGATGTAGGCAAGCACCACCAGAACCTTCGAGGTCGACCACGCTCGAGTGTCGGACACTCGACCGACCTTGGTGACCTTACTTGGCTTGTCCAGCGGTGCGTAGACGATGGCGTTGCGGTCGTTGAGTTTGGGCAGTCGTGGTGATTTTACTGGTGCGGGCGTGGTTGGGGAAGCGGTCGGCCCCTCGTTCGCAGAAATACTGGGAAGGGCAGAGGCAGTCGCCGAGGGAGCGGGCGCCAACGCCTCGGGCGCGTCGGACTGGATCGCCGTGTCGCTGGCGGAGGTGGAGCAGCCGACTGTGCTGACGGTCATGACGAGCGCCAGACCGGCGGCAGCCCCTATTACGCCGGCAGCCCGTCGGTAGGTCATTGACGCTCACCTCCATCCTGCGCTCAGCGTAGCCTTCGGAGGTGATCTACGTGGTCGCGTGACTGCCACTGGCCGGTTCGCTAGATTTCTCGCGCTTGTCTTCGGCGTTCTAGCCGCTGGGAACTGGATAGGCCCTAAATTGGACGAGTGAGCGACGAGCACGATGAAAGATCCAGACGTGGACCTTTTTCCCGGATCACGAATGCGGCCGCCGGAGCGATTGATGTTAACGAGATCGTGGAACGGGTGGACGTCAATGAGCTGGTCTCGCGGGTAGATATCAACGAGTTGCTGGACCGAGTCGAGCCCGATGAACTACTCGACCGGGTTGATGTCAATCGATTGCTAGATCGAGTGGAGCCGAACCAGCTGCTTGATCGGGTGGATCCAGACCGGTTGCTCGATCGAGTTGATCCTGACCGACTGTTGGATCGGGTGGATGTGGATCGGCTCATGGACCGCGTTGACATCGACCGGCTGTTGGAGCGGGTGGATGTCAAGCAGGTGGTGGATAAGGCGGGTGTCGCTGACATCGTCGGTGACACCACTGGGCAGATGGCCGGTTCCGTTTTGGATGCCGGGCGACGGCAAGTCGTGGCGCTAGACGAGATTGTTGGTCGGGTCGGTTTTCGGGTGGTGGGTAAGGATGCAGACCAGCTTCCGGAGGGTCCGCCCAATCTCATTTCCGGGCAAGAAGCTGACGACAGGGGCCGAGGGATCGTTCAAGGGCATTACGCGGGGCCGGTGAGCCGTCTGCTGGCATTCCTTACGGATGTGGCCGTGGTGTTTGGGCTCTACACCGTCATAACGGCTGCCCTAATCTTCTTCACGAGCAACATCCTTGGCATCAACTGGGAGGCCACAGCCGTTCCTGGTTGGGTGGGATTGTTGGTCTACGTTGGCTGGATCTACACCTACGCCACCGTGTCTTTGCTGGTGGCCGGGCGCACGATTGGCAAGGGACTGCTTGGCTTGATGGTTGTGGACCGTAGCGGCAAACCGGTCAGCGGCAAGGAAGTCGTCGTCCGGGTACTGTGCTATCCCCTATCTTTCCTGTTCTTTGGTATTGGATTGCTGGGCATCATCTTTGGCAAGGAACGTAGTGCCTGGCATGACAAGCTCGCAGGTACAGCCGTCGTTTACGACTGGGGGACTCGATCGGCTGCTTTGCCAGCGCCATTGACTAGCTGGATCGATAAGAAGTCCTCGCCGAAGTAGCGGCTCGAAGTCTGCTGCCGTCGGCTCAGCCAAGTTTGCTCGCTAGGCTGCGGTCATGACGGTTTCGAAAGTTGCATTCCTGACCGCTGGCGGACTGGCCCCCTGCTTGTCCACTGCTTTGGGGAATCTCATCAAGCGGTATACCGAAGTAGATTCTGGCATCGAGTTGGTGGCCTATCTGGACGGCTACCAAGGTTTGTTGCGAGGTGACTCCATCCCGATCACCAACGAAGTGCGAGAACGGGCAGATGTCCTGACCCGCTTCGGCGGTAGCCCTATCGGGAACAGCCGAGTGAAGCTCACCAATGTCGCGGACTGTGTGCAGCGGGGGCTGGTGACTGAGGGGCAAGATCCGTTGCAGGTCGCTGCCGAGCAACTGACCCGTGACAAAGTCGACGTGCTGCACACGATCGGTGGTGACGACACCAACACCACTGCGGCAGATCTGGCGGCCTACCTGCATGACCACGGCTACGAACTAACAGTGGTGGGCCTGCCCAAGACGATCGACAACGATGTCTATCCGATCAAACAGACGTTAGGGGCCTTCACCGCAGCCGAACAGAGCGCGTTGTACGCCCGCAACATCGTCGCCGAGCATGGCGCGAACCCACGAGCATTGATCATCCACGAAGTGATGGGCCGCAACTGCGGTTGGCTGACGGCTGTGACGGCCCGGGTCTACCGGGAGTGGCTAGGCGAACAGCAGTGGGTACCCGACGTGCTCCTAGACGCGAAGCGATGGGATGTACATGCCGTCTACGTGCCCGAAATGGAGTTAGACATTGCGGCGGAGGCTGCTCGGCTACGCGAGTTGATGGATCGGATCGGTAACGTCACCATCTTCCTGTCCGAAGGGGCCGGAGTGGAACAGATCGTGGCTGAGTTGGAAGCCGCGGGCGAAGACGTACCACGCGACGCTTTCGGTCATGTGAAACTCGACAAGATCAACCCGGGGCAATGGTTCGGTGACAAGTTCAGTGACATGGTGGGAGCCGAGAAAACCCAGGTGTGGAAGAGCGGATATTTCGCTCGATCGGCACCCTCGAATGCCGCTGATCTAGAACTCATCGGCAAGTGCGCGGACCTTGCCGTGAGCTGTGCGCTTCGCGGGGAAAGTGGCGTCATCGGCGAGGATTTTGAGCGTGGCGATGAGTTACGAGCAATCGAGTTTCCGCGTATCAAGGGTGGTCGGCCGTTCGATATCGACCAACCCTGGTTCGAGGATCTCCTAGCGGCGATGGGCCAGCCCAAAGGCGGCAAAGTCGAGACTGGCCACTGAGCTTGTCAGTGGGTGAGCTGTTCGCTCAGCTGTTGGGCGGTATCGCTGTCGTGGCACTGCTATCGGTGGGAGTCGGGCTTACTGCGCCGCATTGGCCCGCGCGGTGGCTTTCCGGGGATTCGGGCCCGCTCCACCTCACCCGCTGGGATACCAGACAGCGGTATGAGCGCCTCGGGGTGCTGTGGTGGAAGCGACGTTTCCCGGAAGGCGGAGACTGGGCTGGTGGCGAGTCCAAGAATCAGTTACCGGATCTGCAGGATCGACAAGCGATAACGGGCTACATCGTCGAGACGCGCCGGGCGGAGTGGGTGCACTGGCTTGCCTGTTTGAGCTGGCTGCCGGTTATTTTTTTCGCCGAGTGGTGGTTAGTGCTGGTACTGGCAGTGCTCACGTTGATCGTGAACGCGATTGCAATAATGATTGTCCGCTACAACCGCCTGCGGCTCTATCGGGTTTTGGCGGAGTCAGCAGAAACTGACTAGGGCAAGATTCCGCTAGTCGACGTCTTCCAGCCGGAAACCGAGTTTAAGGGTCACCTGGAAGTGATCGACGTCATCCCGCACGTAACCGCGGATCTGGGTCACCTCGAACCAGTCGATGTGCCGCATGGTCTGGGAGGCCCGTGCGATGCCATTTCGGATTGCCTGGTCGACACCTTCGGGACTCGTCCCGACGATTTCGGTCAGGCTGTAGGTGCGGTTTGGCATCGGTTCCTCCGTAAGTGCGGTGCAACGCAGTGGTAATGATCTTGCTCACCAGACTAGAGAGTCATCGGCAGGTTTGCCCGCCCGCTTAACCGGACGTGGCAACTAGTCCGTGAAACGTGGGAGTACCAGAGTTGCAACCTGCGAGGAGCGAACGATTTTGTAGTTCATATCGCCCAGAAAAACCCGATGTAGGACACCACGAGAGGAGGGCACGATCAACAGGTCGTCTCCTGACCACGACACCTGTCCGAGGGCGTCTGCGACTGTGTCGCCCTCAACCACTTCTGAGGAGATTTCCAGCGGCCCAAGGTCGAGATCGGCCAATGCCTCCGCTTGTTGTTCCGAAATGCGCGCCTTGGCTGCCTCGATCATCTCTTCTTCATCCTTGGCGGACAGCGGTCCGATCATCCGATGGTTGTGCAGCAGGATGGTGATGAGATGCAGTGGTGCCTTTGAGCCGCGTGCGATTCTTGCAGCTCGTCGGATGGTTCGCTTTCCCTCCCGACCAGTAGCGACCGTAACGACGATCCGACCGATCTGCTCCACTTCGCGACGTCGATATCCGCCGGGGGTGAGGATGATGGGCGTGGCTGCACCATGAAGCAGTTGGTTTGCTGTGCTGCCGATCATGAAGCGATCGATGGATCCACCAGGAGCGCTACCAATCACAATCCACCGGCAGTCGTGATCGTGAGCGAACTCAGCAAGCCCATGCCCACTGGCGCGGTGACCTGAGATGCCGGTAGTGACATCGGTGATTCCTTGCCGATCAGCCATCTCTTGTGCTGCGTTAGCGACAATCTTCGCGGCCTGCGCCCGGGAGTGTTCCTCCCAGTCAAACTCGACCCCTGCCCGAGCAACGAAGTCATGGTTGTTGTCGTAGATGTGCACCAAAATGTTGTGTACGTCGTCGAAACTTCTGCCCAGGGCTGCCCCGAGCGCCATGGCATCCGCACTCGCATCGTCGTCACCGACACCGATAGCAATCTTCACATTGGCTCCCTGGTCGGGTGGTTGCACAGAAACGCTAGCGCTCGGGTGAGCGCGATGCCTTCTGACGGTTCGCCGAGGTACGGCGAAGAGCCGCAGCCGGCTGGCAGACTCGACCGGAGCTCCGGCACATAGCGAGGGTGGAATCTTGGTCGGGCAGGCGCTTGATGTTGGCGGAAATGGAGGGAAACCTCCCGCGCTGACGCGATCTCCGGCTCCCCAGTGTCCAAATTTGTTAGTGCCCAACCCGGGCAAGCCGGATCGGGCACCAACAACCGCGGAGATGGAGGGATTTGAACCCTCGAGAGGTCTTAAAACCTCAACCCGCTTAGCAGGCGGGCGCCATAAACCAGACTAGGCGACATCTCCACGCCACCGACGAACAGTGACGGCCTTAGGGTACCCGAAGCCCACCGTCGCCCCTTAGGCTGGCGAGGTGATCGACCGTTCCACCTTCTCCCGCATCTGGCATCCAGAGGCGGGTCACGACCGCGGCAAGGCACCCTATTTCGAGGGCTGGTACGTCAAACTGGTCGGTGCTGACCGAAATTTCCGGATGGCAGTGATCCCCGGCTTGTTTCGGTCCGCCGATGGCGCGGAAGAGGCCTTCGTCCAAGTTCTAGACGGTGACAGTGGGCGGAGTTGGTACGTTTCCTATCCCGCCAGCGAGTACCGGGCGGCTACCGACCGGTTCGGCGCCGTCGTAGGCCCGAACCAGTTCTCTGGCAGCCGGATCAACTTAGCCATCGATGAGCCCGACCTGCAGCTGGTCGGGGAGGTGGCGATCACCGATCCACTGGACCGGTGGCCGGTGACAGTTCGATCACCAGGGGCTATGGGCTGGTACGCCTATGCGCCAGCAATGGAGTGCTACCACGGGGTGGTGTCATTTAGGCATGGTCTCAGTGGTGAACTTCGTTTCAATGGAACTGCGGTCGATCTTGCAGGTGGCCGGGGATATATCGAGCAAGATTGGGGTCAGGCGTTTCCGGCGGCCTATGTGTGGATGCACTCCAACCACTTCAGCAATCCGGATATCTCGCTGCTTGCCTCAGCTGCCCTGATCCCCTGGTGGCGTGGGAAGTTTCGCGGTCTGTTGATTGGCTTGCGACATGGTGCGGATTTCCATCGGTTCGCCACCTACACCGGCGCCAAGACCGAGTATTTCAGCATCGATGACGAGCACGTTCGGCTGACGGTGAAGGACAGAAAGGACTATTGGCTGAACTTGGTTGCGGAACGTCGCGGTGGTGCTTTACTCCATGCACCTGTCCGCACTGAAATGCATCGCCGGGTTGAGGAGACCCTAGATGCCCGCATCCATCTCGCCTTCGGTCGCGGCGGCGAACTTCTCATGGAAGATACCGGCGAGGTGGCTGGGCTAGAGGTCCATGGCGATATTCCGACCCTGTTGGGAACGGCCGACCGGTAGCGGGCAGAATCAAGACATGTCCACCACCGGAGCTGCCGCCGTCGGGGCTGCGTCAGGTATTGCCACCGCTGGCGCTGCCTCGTTGCGACCAAGTCTCACCCCCCGGTCCACCCTGCACCAAGCACTGGTGACCGGGATGATGGCGACCACTGGTGCGGTAGCTGGTGCCGCTGTCGGAGCACTCGTTCGGCGCGGTCCACTGGGTGAGCGAGTAGGGCCGTTGTTGGGTACTGCTGTCGTTGTCGGCAGCGCGAGTCTGGCGCTGGTGAGAAGTCGACGAAATCTTCATGCTCATGCCGAGGCCCACACCGAGTGGGGAGACAGTTCCGGCAGCCCGGTGCTCGGTGCAGGCGCGGGAGTGGCCGCCGCTGCCGGTCTCACCCTTGCCGCCACCGTGACGAGTCGGGGAATCAATCGAGTAGCCGACCGGTTGTCAGAACGATTTGGCGGCCCTCGGGTGCTGTGGTCGGCTGCGGAGTCCGCGGTGTTGGCAGGCACCACAATCGTGGCGGGTCGGGCATTGGCCCGTCGAACCAAGGCGCATCTGATCGCCGAGGGTAAGGCGGCCGACTCAGCGCTGACTGCTGCCCCCTCGAATCCCTACGTTTCCGGCGGCGATGAATCCCTAGTCCGCTATGACACCCTGAGCCGCGAGGGCCGCAGGTTCGTCCACTGGCGGGTCTCTCGCAAGGAGCTAGAGGAATACGGGGCTGAAACGGTCCAGGAACCGTTGCGCATCTTTGTTGGTATCGATTCGGAGGCGACGCTATCTGCGCGAGTGGATCTGGCGATGGCCGAACTGGAACGTCTCGGTGCCTTTGATCGGAAACATCTACTGGCGATCTGCCCCGCGGGATCCGGCTATGCCAACTCGGTCCCAGTAGAGGCGCTAGAAATCTATTCGGCAGGCGATTGCGCTTCGGTAGTCCTGCAGTACGGCGTGCTGCCATCGATGTTTTCCGTCGATCGGATCCCGGATGCCGCCGACGGCTACCGGTTGTTGCTCGATCGAATCCGTGTCCGCATCGAAGAGTCACCGCGGCGGCCCCAACTCCACCTTTACGGCGAAAGTCTGGGTGCTCATATCGCGCAAGTGGCACTGACTCGTACCCCGAATCTGGTTGATGAAGAAGAAGCCGCAGTTATGGGAATCGACAGTGCACTGTTTGTGGGTAGCCCTGGTGGCACCGAACTGCGCGATCAGTTGGCCGATAACCCCCACGTAGTACACGTTGACCGTTGGGAAGAGTTGCCCGCCCAACCGCCTGCTGACTGCCAACTATGGTTCCTGGACCATGATGCGGATCCAGTGACCAGGTTTGAGCGGCAACTCATACGGTCGCAACCGCATTGGCTATCCCGAGCTCCCCGTGGCCGCAATGTTCCGCCAGATATGTCGTGGGTGCCGATTTGGACCTGGCAGCAGGTCTTACTCGACGTTGCCTACGCAACACAGTCGCAGTCGGGGGTGTTCCGCTCACTGGGACACGACTACCGAGCAGATCTAGCGCCGCTGGTAGCGGCAGCATATTGCCCCGAACGGCAGTCGAGCGCGGCTCGAGTTCAGCAAATCTTGGCTGAACGCGAGATCGCTCGGGACCAGTTGCTTTCGCAAAGTTGAGCCCGACCGCCGCCGCTGTCCCCGTTCGCAGAGCACAGTTTCAGTGGCATTATCGGGCGGGAGGCTAGACCCGACCATCGCATGGCTACAATGGCTGCGGGCGCCCGTAGCTCAACGGATAGAGCATCTGACTACGGATCAGAAGGTTGGGAGTTCGAATCTCTCCGGGCGCGCTCCACTCCCCGCGTGAAACGAGCATTCTCCTCGGACGTAGCCGGCTGGAAATCTACGTTTGACGTGGCTCCAGGGCCAACTCTCGATCCGGCAGGAACTGAGTTCGTAGTTCATTAGCGTTGATCGCTTGCCAGTTCGGTGACGATGTCGCGGGGACTGCTCGATCACTTCCCGGTGCGCAGGTCTGATTGGTTCTCAGTGAGTAGCAGTGCGAGGTACTCCT
>JAHZLH010000035.1 GCA_022599915.1 Actinomycetes bacterium | reverse complement strand
TCGGCTTTGTCCCGCCAGACATAGTCCTCACCCAGAATCGAGAACTTGTAGCGGGTGCCATCGCCGACGTCGGGAACGAACAACTCCCAAATGCCCGATGATCCCAGTGAGCGCATCGGGTGACCGGCACCGTCCCAGTAGTTGAAGTCACCCACGACGCGCACGCCCCGTGCCGACGGTGCCCATACAGCAAACGATGTACCTGTCACGGGCCCGTGGTCGCTGCCGTAGATCCGGGTGTGGGCACCCAACGCTTGCCATAGCTGTTCGTGACGGCCCTCGCCGAGTAGATGCAGGTCAACGTCGCCCAGCGTGGGCAGGTAGCGGTAGGGATCCTCAGCCGGGCGAGGGCCGTCGCCGTAGTCGACGTCAATGCGATAGTCCGGTACTTCCGCCTTCGGAACCACCACCTGCCACACCCCGCGATGTTCGTGCTCCATGGGGAAGGAATCCTCCCCGGAACGCACTGTCACTGCTTTCGCCATCGGTCGCAGCACCCGAATGGTCACTGCCTCCTCGTGGGGATGAGCACCCAGGATGGCGTGTGGGTTGGTGCTGACACCGTCCACCAGTAGATCAATGTCATCGGTGCTGACCGGCGCAGGTGATGGCATATCTCATCTTCTCCACCCGGCGTGCGGTTTGCGCGGTGTACGCCGGATCGGCTCGCTGTTGGTGTTCATGGGTGCACCCGGGCGATGTGGGCGACGTGCTGTTGCGGCACCAACTTGACGTAGAAGTCACGATGCCAGGTCCACTCCGCGCCGGTGACCAGATCAGTGACCTGCAACGTGTCCTCGGGTTGATGACCGAGCGCTGCCATGTCCAGGTGAACGGTGGTTTCCCGGCCCCAATGCGGATCCAGATTGCACACCACGATCACCGTGTTGCCAGCATCGGTTTTGGAAAATGCGATGACGTCAGCGTCATCGGTGTGATGGAAGTGGATGTTGCGCAGCGCCTGCAAGGCAGGATTGCTGCGGCGAACCTCGTTCAACATGGTCACGTACTCGATCAAGGTGTGGCCATGGCGTTTCGCTGCCACCCAATCCCGTGGCCGGTACTGGAACTTCTCCGAGTCCAGGTACTCCTCGCTACCGGGCCGGATCGCTTGATATTCGAAGAGTTCAAAGCCCGAGTAGATGCCCCACGACGGTGACATGGTGGCGGCTAGTGTGGCGCGTACTGCGAAGGCGGCCGGGCCACCGTGCTGCAAATACGCCGGCAAGATGTCGGGGGTACTGGGGAAGAAGTTGGGGCGCATGTACGCCGAGGCTGGTCCACTCAGTTCCTGCAGGTACTCGGTCAGGTTGTTCTTGTGATTGCGCCACGTGAAGTAGCTGTAAGACTGCTGAAAACCGACCGTGGCCAGTGCCCGCATCATGGCTGGTCGGGTAAATGCTTCTGCTAGGAAAATGACGTCGGGATCGGTGGCGTTGATCTCCGCGATCAGTCGGTCCCACAACCACAGTGGCTTGGTGTGCGGGTTATCCACGCGCAAGATGCGCACGCCCCGATCGATCCAAAACCGCGCCACCCGCAGGATCTCGGCATACAGGCCGTCCGGATCATCATCAAAGTACAGTGGATAGATGTCCTGATACTTCTTGGGTGGATTTTCGGCGTAAGCGATGCTGCCGTCGGCGCGATGGGCGAACCAATCTGGGTGCTCGGCCACCCACGGGTGGTCGGGGGTGGCCTGCAAAGCCAGGTCAAGCGCTACTTCCATATCCAGTTCGCGGGCACGGGCGATGAAGTCGTTCAGATCAGCCAAGGTGCCTAGATCGGGGTGGACTGCGTCGTGGCCGCCTGCGGCGTCACCGATGGCCCATGGTGAACCGGGGTCACCGTCGGCGGGATCGGTGGTGTTGTTTCGGCCTTTCCGGTTGGTGTGACCGATCGGGTGCACCGGTGGTAAATACACCACATCGAAACCCATCTCAGCGATCGCTGGCAGTCGCTGTGCGGCTTGGGCAAGCGTTCCGGATTTGGGTGGGTTCACCGACGCGCCTTCACTGCGCGGGAACATTTCGTACCAGGAGCCCACCAGCGCTCGGCGGCGCTCCACTCGGATCGGCCAGCCCGGACTGTGCGTGGGATGGGCCCGCAGTGGGTACTGCGCCAGCAGGTCAGCAACGGCTTGCGCCTCCACCAATGCCAACCGATCTGGCCCGGTGCGCGAATCGTCACGTAACTGCTCGGCCGTATCGAGGAGCAGAGTGCGCTCAGCGGTGGCTTGGTCAGGTAGCGAGTCGGCTACCCGTTCCAGCAGCAATGCGCCATCACCGAGTTCAATTTCGCGGTCTGAACCGATCGGGATCTTGATCCGGGCGCGATGCAGCCAGGTCTCGATCACGTGATCCCAGGCTTCGATGCTGAAAGTCCAATCACCTGACTCTTCGAACCGGAAGTCTCCCGCCCAACGATCTACTCCCACACCGACCGGATGCAACGAGATCCGATGGTGCGACCCGGTCGGGGAAGTCAGCACCGCCTCCACTCCGAGAGCGTCATGGCCCTCGCGAAAGACGGTGGCTGCCACTGGCACCTTTTCCCCTACGGCCGCCTTAGCCGGGCGGCGCCCAGATTCCACCGCTGGCCACACGTCGCTAATCGCAAATCGGCCGGATAGCGTCGGTGGCGGTTCGAGTCCTCCGGGTCGGCCAAGGCCGGGGTCCGGGGGCGGATCAGTGGGCATAGTCGGACTCTAGTGGCGCTGAGTTGTGGAGTCGCTGCATCGAACGGGTTGGCTGCTGGTGCTAGGAAAGGTCTGGCATTTCGCGGGGCTCCGGCATCGGGAGAAAAAAACGAGTCCCGTGGTCGTCCAGTTCTGCCAATCCTCGCCGTACTTCAGGTGCCATGTCGTAGTTGAGGATCAGCACGATGTCGGGTCTGCGCAAGATAAGTTCTGCCGGCGACACAATCGGGATATCGGTCCCCGGTATGCGTCGCCCTTGCTTCGCTGGCGAAAGATCTGCGGTGTACGGAAGTAGGTCGGAGGTTACGCCCAGCCAGTTGAGTAAACCCACGCCTCGCGAGGGTGCGCCGTAGCCGGCAACATGTACACCTGCTTCCTGCTGCGAGTGCAGAAAGTCCAGCAATTTGCTTTTGGTGCTGATCATTCGCTGGGCTATCCCCGACAGATCCCCACCAGGCCCAACGCCGGCGGCGACCTCTGCGGTCAGTCGCGCAGCTACAGAGGCATCGGCTGAACCCTCCTTTGCCGCTACCAGTTTGAGGGCTCCGCCGTGGGCGGCGGTGGTGCTGCAGCTGATGGGCGCGAACCCATGGCGCTGTAGGGCCGATATCAAACTGTGCGCATTGAAATAGAGCGGGTGGCCGACCCGAATCGTGGCGAACTCGCCTTGGCTGATGAGTTGGAGCGCGTCTTGCGTCTCGATTACGAAGTAGCCGTTGGGCGCCATCTTTTCGAGCGTCTCGCCGAAATCATGGTCGAAATTCTCGGAATGCATGACACCGAAAATGTCCAGTACGAGGTCTGCTGGTTGATCCTTGCGGGCCGGCAGTAGACCAGCCGCTTCCAGCTCAACTTCCCAGCCGTCACCGTGGGGTGAACGGGTGTGCGCGTAGGTCATGCCAGGTTGCAGATTTAGCTCGCTGATCAGGGCTTCAGTTCCCGACTTCGCGTGCGCCGCATGTGTGGCTGATCGAACACCACTGATTTCTTCTTCGATCTGGCTGAAGCGATCTCCTAGTTGGAGCAGCCCACATCGGTCGCATCGCCACAGATCTACCGGATAGGTGGGTTCGGTGCGAGGGTCGTCCAGTAGCGGGAAACTCGTTCCACTGGGCTGGTGGCCAAGATCGATCACGTGTGAGAACAAGTCGCTACCGCATGATCGGCAGTGACCGATCGGCGGCGAGGTGTGGTTCCCGTCATGTGTCATGGTTCCCGACGCTAGTCGATCTTTTGTCGGCTCGACAGGCAAAGTTTGACGAATGAAGGAATCCTATCGGCGCTGCGGGGCGCACTGGCAGGTAGAGATGCGTAGGGTGCTGTCCTGTGGACCTGCAAGATCAGTTGAAGCACCAAGTTGCCGCCGCCGCGGCCCAACTAGTGAAGCCGGGGATGACGCTCGGACTGGGCTCCGGTTCGACGGCCGCGCTCTTCGTGGAATCCGTCGGGCGCCGAGTTAAGAGTGGTGAACTTGAGGGTGTCCGTGGGGTGCCCACTTCATTCCAGGCTGAGGTGTTGGCGGTGCAGCACGGTGTTCCGTTTGCCACCTTGAATGAGATCGATCGCATCGATCTAGCCGTAGACGGTGCGGACGAAGTCGCACCGAATCTGGACCTCACCAAAGGCGGCGGTGGCTGTCATACCGAGGAAAAGCTGGTGGACGCTTGGGCCGACGAGCTGGTGATCGTTGTGGATGACAGCAAACTGGTGTCGAAGTTGGGGGAGAAAATGCCGATCCCAGTCGAGGTGCTGCCCGATACTTTTCGGCAGGTCACCGAACGGTTGGAGCGGATCGGTGGCAAACCGGAACTGCGGATGGCGGTCAGGAAAGCTGGCCCGGTGATTACCGATCAAGGGAACTTCCTGATCGACACCACCTTCGCTCCGATCGACAACCCTGGTGAGTTAGAGAAGGAACTCAACAATATGCCGGGGGTCTTGGATGTGGGGCTGTTCGTGGGGCTCGCGGACAAGGTGCTGATCGGTGAAGTACGCGACGGTAAGCCGCACGTTCGCGAAATGACGAAATAGCACCTGGCAGCACCCAACCCCAATCCCCGGTCACCTAGTCGGTGGCGACCTCGAACAGCACCACGCTGTGGCTCTGTAGCCGGACCTTGGCGCCCGGCGGTTCGAGGAGTCGGCGTTCAGCGGACGTGTCCTCCGCAGAGTCCAGGATTCGCCGAAAACCAGCGCCGTCGGCCAACGGCGGCAGCACCACCGATGTGTCCTCCTCGCCAGCGTGCAGGTAGAGCAGGAACGACTCGTCCTCGATCGCGCGACCCCAAGAATCCCGGGATCGCAGTTGTCCCGCCAACAGCATGCCGAGAGTGTGCAGTTGCGGGTTGTCCCAGGTCTCGTCGGTCAGTTCGATGCCTTCGGGGCCGAACCAGGTGAGATCTTTCTGGCCGTTGCCGTTGACCGGTAGTCCTTGGAAGTAGTTCAACTGCCGAAACACCGGGTGTTCGCGACGGATCCGCAGTGTGGTGCTGACGAAGTTCAGCAGGCCGTGTTGCCAGTCCTGCCAGTCCCAGGGCATGTAGGAGATCTCGTTATCTTGGCAGTAGGCGTTGTTGTTGCCGCCCTGGGTGCGTCCGATTTCATCGCCCATGGTGAACATGGGTACCCCGGTTGACAGCGCGAGAGTGGCGAGGATGTTGCGCAATTGTCGGTGGCGGATCCGGTTGATGCCTTCGTCGGGGGTTTCCCCTTCGGCCCCGTAGTTGCGGCTGCGGTTGTCGTTGCTGCCGTCCCGGTTGTTCTCACCGTTGGCTTCGTTGTGTTTGTGGTCGTAGCTGACCAGGTCGCGAGCGGTGAAGCCATCGTGGGCGGTCACGTAGTTGATCGAGGCAAACGGTCGGCGGCCCTCCCGGGAATACAAGTCCGCGGAGCCAGTCAACCGGGAGGCCATTTCGCCGGTGCGCCCCGAACCTCGCCAGAAGTCGCGGATGCAGTCGCGGTATTTGTCGTTCCATTCTGTCCACAGTGGTGGGAACTCGCCCACCTGGTAACCACCATCGCCGACGTCCCAAGGTTCGGCGATGAGTTTCACTTCGCGCAGCACTGGATCCTGCTGCACGGTGGCGAGGAAGTTGCCCAACATGTCCACGTCGTGCATCGAGCGGGCGAGGGCGCTGGCCAAATCGAATCGGAATCCGTCCACGTGCATCTCTTCCACCCAGTACCGCAGCGAGTCGGTGATGAGTTGCAGCACGTGTGGTTGCACGACGTTGAGCGTGTTCCCGCAGCCGGTGTAGTCGGTGTAGTAGCGGGCGTCGTCTGGGAGTCGGTAGTAGCCGGGGTTGTCGATACCGCGGAAGGACAACGTCGGTCCCAGTTGGTTGCCTTCGGCAGTGTGGTTGTAGACCACGTCCAGGATTACTTCGAGTCCGGCCGCGTGCAGCGAGCGCACCATGCCCTTGAACTCATCCACCTGTTGGCCGGTCGTGCCAGCGGAACTGTAGGCGGCGTGTGGGGCGAAGTAGCCGATGGAGTTGTATCCCCAGTAGTTGACGAGACCCCGATCAAGAATTGAGGTCTCGGAGATGAAGTGGTGGATGGGTAGCAGTTCCACCGAGGTAACGCCTAGCCCGACGAGATGTTCGATGACGGCAGGATGTGCGAGCCCGGCGTAGGTGCCGCGGAGAGCTTCCGGGATTTCCGGATGGAGTTTCGTGAATCCTTTGACGTGAGTCTCGTAGATGACAGTGTCACTCCACGAGACATTGGGGCTGGTGTCGCCGCTCCAGTCAAAGCCGCTGCCGACGACAACGGAGTGGGGCATGTACGGGGCGGAATCAGCGTCGTTGCGGGTGAGGTCATCGGTACCTTCGTGACCAAAGATGGCTGGGTTCAACGTCAAGTCACCGGTGACGGCTCGCGCATACGGGTCAATCAGGAGCTTGTTCGGGTTGTAGCGCAGGCCCTGCTCCGGTTGCCAGGGGCCATAGACTCGAAAGCCGTAACGCGTTCCCACTTCCACACCCGGTACATAGCCGTGGAAGATGTGGAAGGTTTGCTCGGTTAACTCGTAGCGAGTTTCGCCACCTTCGGCGTCTAGGACACAGAACTCCACTCGCTCCGCGCCGCGACTCCACAGTGCCACGTTGACGCCAAGGCCATCGTGAGTGACCCCAAGCGGGCTCCAGTGCCCCGGCCAGGCGGGGGTGCTGCTGCGGGAATCGGCCATGTCCTGACGCTAACGCCTCCGCGCGGCGAACGCGGATTGGTCGGTGATACTGGCCGGACTTTGCCAACCTCGTGAACCGCTGGGATTAGCCCACAGGTAATTTTGTAGCCATGAGCAAGACGAATCCGGGCAACTTCTTCGAAGACTTCACCATCGGTCAGGTGATCGACCACGCGACCCCGCGCACGATCACCGAAGGCGATCGGGCGGTGTACGGTGCGCTGTATCCGACGCGGTTCGCCGCACCCTCCTCGGCTGCCTTCGCTGCTGGCGTGGGGCTAGACCCGCACCCGGTGGAAGAGCTGATCGGCTTCCATATTGCGTTTGGCAAGACGGTGCCGGATATCTCGCTCAACGCCGTGGCCAACTTGGGCTATGCGGAAGGTCGATTCCACACTCCTGTCGTTCCCGGTGACACCCTGCGCACCAGTTCTGAGGTTATTGGGCTGAAGCAGAACTCCAACGGCAAGACCGGTGTGGTGTACGTCCGTTCCACCGCCACGAATCAACGCGGTGAGAAGGCCATTGACTGGGCGCGGTGGGTGATGGTGAAGAAGCGCGACATTGACGCGCCGGCACCAGAAACGGTGGTCCCGGAGTTGGCCAAAGCGGTTGATGTCAGTGACTTGGTGATTCCGGCTGGCCTGGACTTCAGTAGCTATGACTTCACCGCGGCGGGGGAGTCCCATAGATTCGCTGACTATGAGGTCGGCGAGAAGATTGATCACGTGGACGGCGTTACCCTCACCGATGCCGAACACATGATGGCCACCCGGCTGTGGCAGAACACCGCCAAGGTTCACTTCAACACTCAGGCCCGTCCCGACGGGCAGCGGCTAACCTACGGCGGCCACATCATCTCCATGGCGCGAGCCCTGTCCTTCAACGGATTGGCCAACGCGCAACTGATCGCCGCGATCAATGCTGGGGCGCATACTTCGCCGGCCTTCGCGGGTGACACCGTCTACGCCTGGTCGGAGGTGCTGGACAAGGCTGAGACCGATGTACG
>JAHZLH010000034.1 GCA_022599915.1 Actinomycetes bacterium | reverse complement strand
CCCAACGGCGACCATCCCAGTCATCCGCGGCCCAGCGACGGCCAGCCCAACGGCGACCATCCCAGTCATCCGCGGCCCAGCGACGGCCAGCCCAACGGCGACCCTGCCAGTCGTCGCCTGCCCAGCGACGGCCAGCCCAACGGCGACCTTCCCAGTCGTCACCTGCCCAGCGACGGCCCTGCCAGCTGTCACCGGCCCAGCGGCGACCTGAGTAAACGAAGTCTGCCCAACGACGGCCAGCCCAGGCTTCGTCAGCCCAGCGGCGGCCAGCCCAGTCGGTAGTGGCCCAGCGACGACCCTGCCAGTTGTCACCGGCCCAGCGACGGCCATCCCACTGCGAACCCTCAACGACCCAGTTGTCGCCAACCTGTGGATCTGCGGAGATGTTTCGGGTGCTCCAAGCGAAGGCCAGCCAGTCTTGGCTCGCCCAGCGACGGCCTTCCCAGTTCAAGCTGTCCCAGGTACCAGACGCCCACTTCTTGGATCCCCAGTCAATGGCGGCCCAGCGACGGCCGATCCACTTGTCCTCGGCCCAGCGACGGCCTTCCCACTTCTGGCTCGCCCAGCGACGGCCAGCCCAACGGCGGCCTTCGAAGTCACCCTCGGCCATGGAGAGTGACCGTCCCAGCACGCCAAGCGACCAGCTGGTGGCGGCCCATTTACGCGTCTGGGGGCTTAGCGCACCCCAGGCATCGACGACGGTCTTGAGATCGCCGGAGGCCCAAGCGGCGGCGAATGCTGCCCAGGTCTCGGAGTCAGCGGCATCGGGACCGAACTCGGAGTTGTTGTTCTGCGTCGGCAGCGGTGGCAGCTGGCCCACGTTTGCGGACATCGCTGCGTTGAGGTCGAGGCCACCGGCTCCGGCACCGTTGCCCAACTGCGCGCTGTAAGCAGTTCCGCGGAACAGCCGCTTCACGTCGTTCGGCTCCAGTCCGTTGCGCTCAGCAAGCAGCACAGCTGCCGCCCCGGAAGCAACGGCTGCCGACATCGAGGTGCCCGTTCCCTTAAAGTAGTGGTCACCGACCCGAGCGCTCTCATTATCCAAGTCGGCGATCGAGTTGGCAGCCCGCAGGGAAACCAGTGACACACCTGGAGCAGCGAAGTCAGGGCGCATTTCCCCGAAGGCCATGCCATAAGAGGAGAAGTCTGCCAGGGTGTCGTCAGAGCGGTCAGCGCTCTTGTTCTCTTCCACCGAACCAGTCGCGATCAGCGTGGGATCAGAGGCCGGTGATGCGATTTCGTTGGGGCCGTCGTTACCGGAAGCGACCACAACGGTCATTCCCTGTGCCCAGAGGTTCTCAAGTCCGCGGTTCAACGGGTCGATCCACGGCGGCAACGGGCTTCCCGAGTTCAGCGCCAGGTTCACGACTCTGACGCTGGAGTCGGCCGCGTTGGCTTCACTGACCGCCTGCAGTCCAGCCAGCACTCGCGACATGGACGTTGAGCCGTCAGGCATTGCGACCTGAACGTCCAGCACCTTCGCCGCAGGAGCGACACCTTGGTATGCGTTGTCAGCAGAGTTAGCGCCGTTACCAGCAATCAGACCCGCCAAGAAGGTGCCGTGTCCTAGGCCATCGCCATCAGGACCACCGCTGACGTTCACATGGTCAACGTCTAGCGCCGTCGTGTCCGCGACACCAGTGTCGATCAGAGCGACCGTCACGCCGTCACCGTCACGCTGATCATTCGCCGTCAGGCCCAAGGTCTCACGGTAAGTATTCGTCGGCCCCGCCGTGGTCTGTTCCTCAGTGTCGGCAGCCTGGAACTCCAGTTTGGAGTCCGGCACCGAGACCGCTCCAGCAGGCGGTGCTACGCCAGCGGGGAGGCTGACGAGCAGCGCATCCGCGACATCGTAGGTTTCCAGCACCGTGCCACCGGAGGCTTCTACCTCACTGACAACAGCTTCGATGTCATCGCCAAAGACTGATAGCAGGTGTTCTGATGAAGACGTGGCGTCCGCCGCAGATACCGTCATCAAGGGCACTGCAAGCCCCGTCGTTGCCGCAATAGTGAACCACCGGCGAGTAATCCCGATGTTCTTGCGCTCCGCCACGATTCCTCCCGAATGATTTACTGCGTTGCACGAGATGCATCGGGATCGCTCGCGGGAAATTGATACTCCAAACGGGTGAATGTGCCCCGATAGGTACCCACAACGGTTCTGCCTGGAGAAAAAACTCCTTTGCGCGACATCTTGACCCGCATAGCGGACATATAGACATCCCGATATCTCTCTGCTGGGAGTATCGGCAAGCGCCAAGCGGACTTTAGTGATTTGTCCCAGAAATCTCGTCTGCTTAAATCTGAGCCGTTTCATACAGCGATTTGTCTACCGCACGGGACCTTGGCAACGCAGCGTCGCGGCTCACACCTAGTGGGGTGCTCAGTTGCCTGCATAACAAAGTTGTCGCAGAAGGGATTTTGACTGAATGTGCGGCTTGGACCTGCCGATAGCCACTACATATCCAAAACTTTTCGGGCATACGTACACGAGCTAGGTGGTGACTCTGGAGATGACCCAAGCGCATTCGGGGCGCAGAACTGCCTTTCTGCTAGGCGCGGAAGCTCGGCCCGTCCATATCGAGACCACCCAGATAGACGGTGGGACATGGCGGCTGCGGGCTACCGCGGAAGGTTTAAGCCCGGTAACCAGCTACTTGCTCGTGGGGGATCGCGGCTGTTTGCTCATGGATCCTGGCTCTTCCCTCACCTGGCCGGAGATTCTGGGGGCACTGGCTCGTATTGACGAATCCATCGACATCAAGTGGGTAGCTGGCCACAGCGCCTTACCTAGTTCGGTAGGTGCCCTTCCGCTCATCCAGTCGACGCTTGGCTCCGACATCACTGTCATCACGTCACCTGCGCTAGCGCCTCAGTTGGCGCACTACGGCATTCGGTTACCAATTCTCACACTCGCCGAAGGCGGCACCCTGGACCTCGGTGGGCGTCGGCTCAGCGCCGAGGTCGGCGAGGATACTCAATCGTTTGCACTGCGCGACGCTATGACCGGGCGACTGCTGGAACTGTCCGAGCAGCCGGAGGAAGCCACTCAACTTCCCGATCGGCTGGAGTCCGCCCGCAAGGCGCTCGAAAACGTACTCCTCACCACTTTGGCGCCTATCGCCCTGGAAGGACGAGCTTTGGCGGCGCTGGCGCCGGTTGGTCGCGTCACCTCGCTGCGAACGTATGTGCGCCAGGATGAAATCTGGTGGGAGTTGGGAGGCAAGGCTGGGTTGCTCGGCTCCGCTATCAACGAGCCGCCGCCAGCCGGCGACCTGACGCTGCGCATTGAACTAACCGAGCCGACCCCCACGGTCCTCGACCTGCGATTCGCGCCGCAGTCGCAGCAGGTACTCGAGGATCCCGCCTTGGCGGACTTGATTACTTCGCTGGAAATACCGCTTAGTTCCGCAATCAGGCGGGTGCTCACGCTTAGAGAGCAAGTACTAATGACGAGAAAACTGCGCAGCGATCTGCGTCGTGACCCGCTCACTGGGGTCGGCAATCGCCGGGCCATGCAGAACTGGGCTCCCACGGGGAACTGGTCGTTGCTGATGGTGGACCTCGATGGATTCGCTGAGATCAACGAGATCGCGGGCCACAATGCCGGTGATCGGGTTCTTCGCACCATCGCCGACATCATCACCCGCGAGGTAGGTAAGAAGGATTTGGTTGTGCGTTACGGCGGCGACGAGTTCGTCGTCCTGCTCGTTGCGGAAGAGACTACGGCGGCCCACGATATTGCCGAGCGTATTCGCGCAAGAGTGGCGGCGGCTGACGCTGAGTCGCTCGGTGTGCCGCGACGACTGTCAGTGAGTGTCGGCGCTGCCAGTGGCAGTGGCAGCCCACTTTCACTGCTGTCTGCTGCTGACAACGCACTGCGGACAGCTAAGTCTGCGGGCCAGAATCATGTCGCAGTCGCTGACTCACCAGAAGCCTAGGCAGCAAACGGCGGGCGCTGGTCAAGCAGTAACGAACTACGACCAGCAAATCTCCAGATTCCCGCGACCGCGTCGTGGTCTTCCTCGGTCACCAGATTTCCCATCAGCCGCAAGGCCACCGTCATCAGCCAGCGCGAACGCATGCCGACCGGACCAGCTCGTCGCAGCAGTTCCGGCTGAGTCAGGAATCCGGCCAGTCGGCGAGCAACGGAAAAGGACGGTCCATAGTGCGAGGACAACGCATCAATCCAGACTTGGCTGATGTCACTGTCGATCCCCGCACCGTGATCAAACAGCTCCGCGGCAAGGCGGCCGGTCTCCAATCCGTAGTCAATTCCTTCGCCATTCAGCGGGTTCACGCAACCTGCTGCATCACCGATCAGAGTCCAGTTCGGGCCCGCGACACCACTGACTGCCCCACCCATCGGAAGCAGCGCTGATCTAACCGCTTCAGGCGTGCCCAAGAGCTGCCACTCTTCTCGTTGACCGTCAAAGTAGTGCTGCAGCAGTTTCCGTAGGTTGACGTCAGCGGGCCGCTGCACCGTGGCTAGCGTCCCGACGCCAAGGTTGACCTGGCCATTCCCTAGCGGGAAGATCCAGCCGTAGCCGCTCAGGATTTCGTCGTCGGCCCCCCGCAGTTCCAGGTGAGACGAAATCCACGGATCATCTGCCCGCATGCTTTTTGCGTATCCCCGGGCGGCCACCCCATAGACCGTCTCGCGGTGCCACTCGCGGCCCAGCATTCGCCCGACCGGTGACCGGGCGCCGTCGGCAATGACCGCTCGCCGGCAACGGATATAGCGAGTCCCCGACACCGTTATGACCTCGACACCTCGCAGTTTGTGATCAACATCTACCGCAACCACTCGAGCGCCCGGCAGGAACTGCGTCCCGCTCGTGAGTGCCTGCTCCAAGATGGCAGCGTCGAGTTCGGTGCGAGCTGCCGCACTGCCAGTGCTGGGCATTGCTCCCCCCGGCCACGGCAGGTGCCACGTCTTACCAAAGCCGTGCGCCCGCAGCCCCCAGTTCGCAGGACGGTCTTGCAACCAGCCCGCCATCCCCAACCGCCGCATTTCGGCGACCGCTCGCGGGGTCAGGCCGTCACCGCAGGGCTTGTCGCGGGGAAATTCAGCGGCGTCCAAGAGAATCGTTTGCAGTCCGGAGCGAGCACACCAGGCTGCAGCGGCGGCGCCTGCCGGCCCTGCTCCGACTACGAGGACATCAGTCTCAAGGGTTTCCATTACCCCTATTGTGAGGCCAACTCCCGAATCACGCTCTCGACGGTTCGGTCATAACCATCCGCATCGTGGTCCGATGGCTGGGATTCGACGGAAGTCGCGCGCAAATCCACCACGTCCGCAGCCGGGGCTGCCGAGGTCAATTGCTCCAAATCTCGCTCCACGGACCGCGCCACCGCCCACGACCGAGCAACTCGGCGCATTCGCATTCGATCCGCTCGGTCCAACACCGCAGCGCGCAACTCTCGACGGCGGCGAGCATCACCGTCGAGCAGCCCATCCAGGACGCTGCCGGCCATGAACATCCAACCCAACGTCCAAAATGGCAAGTCGCGCGCTATCTCAGCGCCGTGCCACCGCAACGCTTGCGCGGCGACAACGGCCACTGCCTCTTCGGTAAGGGGGGCGTCCGGCCAGCCACTGACCTGTTCGGCCTGTCGGCGAGCCGCGGCCTCAGCAGCCTGCGCCAGGCCGGAGTGATCGGGATCGGACACTTGAGCGGTCAACCGCCAGACCACTTCACAGGCATCAGCCGCCGAGCCACCACCAACCAGCGTGGCCACGGCACCACCGTGAGCCAGTACTGATCCAGGCACACCCCGTCGACGAGCGCTGGCGGAATGGCCGTCACGACTCGCGTCACAGTCGCATAGTTGAGGGTCTTTGGATACCTCTACCCAGTCGGCTATCGCTTGGGACTCGGCATCTCGCTGCGGGGAGGGCCGGACATCATCCTGATCAACCTGAGCCGGTCCGCCCACCGACAGCCGACGCCGACGCACGGCGGCTAGCGCGTTCAATCGATCGTCAACCGTCATCGCGCGGTACTGCTCCACCAAGTACGGGGCACCGGGTCCGTAGGACTCGGGCAGGAAGTCGCTGCCGTCTGCCCGAATCAACGGAACGTCGCCAGCTACGGTTTGCCAACCGGACAACTCACCACTTCGAACCTGCAGGAACCCCCCGGCGGGCATAGCCACGTCGTAGTCCGGTTCTGCCCCGGGGACCAGTCCGCCGCGCGGCGGTCCCACATAGTCACCTTCATGAACCGGGGTCGCGGCGAACCACAGATTCACCAACGCCTGCCTGTCTTGGCAATGCACTAGATCGTGTTGACCAGAGAAGGCGCCGAAGGCAAAAGGCTGCGGTAGCCAGCGGCACACAGAGAGGACATCTGGGTGGTCGCGAGCGGTCACTCGCACCTCTGATGCCCCCGAAACCGACTCAGCCATCACGGCCAACTAACAAGATCATGATGGCGCCACGATAAGTCGCCGCAGCCCTGTTCCCCTGTTTTGGCACGAAATTCCCCCGATTCGACACAAATCCGCAATTAACTAAGCGGAAATCAGAGTGGGTAAATCATCGCGAAGTGGCGAAAAACTCACCCATTTCTCGCGAAGAATCTACGCAAAACCCCCATTCTTGGTTACCTTGAGTGAAGTAATGGCGGCACCTCGTGAATGTCCGGGGGGACAATGAACTTTCGAATCAAGGCAGCGCTCGTCGCTGCCGCAGCGGCAGCAGTGATTCCTTGGGGCAGCGGTCAGGCAACCGCAGCGCCCGATCAAGGCAACGCACTCGGCAAGAAAAGTGAGTGGACCGCCCCAGCAGAAGAGGCCCGCGATCTGTTGATCCAGACGATTGGCGACGACCTGCCCCAGCACCCGTATTGCCGTCGTCCGCTGGAGCGACTTGACCTGATGATCAATAGTTCGGACTTCGTCTGGCCCAGTACTCTCACGATCCTCGGCGAAACCCAGCAAGTCGATATCAACACCATGAACCTGTTGGCCGGTCCATTCCAAGATAAATCTCGGCAGGTGTGGTTCTCATCCGGGATTTGGCTCGCGTGGCGCGCAGCGGTGTTCGCTGAAAACGGGCAGCCGAATGAAGCCGTCGCGGCAGCGCGCGCGGTTGTGGCTGCAATGGCCAAGAACCCAGACCCTGGCGCCGCTACTCCCGAAGCCCTGGCCGCTGCGAAAGAGCTCAACTGGGGCGCCGGCATCGCGTGGCGCAGGTCAGAGGCGCTGCTGTGCTTGACCTCGGTGCTTCCCCTCGCCGAGGTGGAGCCACTGCTGCGGATGCACGCAAACGTCTTCGTGGACCCGATCCGCTATCCCGGCCCCCCGAACAACAAGTTGAACAACGGTGGCTTGTTGATCAACCTTCACCTCTTGGACATCGCTGACGTGCTGCAGGATGCCAGTTACCGCGAAGTGGCCATGACGCGTTTGAGCACGGAGTTCCCGCAGGTGTTCTCCGGAACCGGGTTCTCCTATGAGGCATCAAGTCACTACCACGGCGTCAACTACCTCGGCTGGACCGAAGCCATGTTCGCCCTCCAGAACGCCGGTCGCACGGCAGAGGCAGCAGCCCTTTCGGAGATCCTGACTAGAGCCCTCAACGCAGCCGCCCACTTCATCGGACCGACCGGCGAACCGTTGCTGTACGGGAACACCAGGGCGACTGATGCCTTGCTGCGACCCGAAGTTGACGTGAACCGGCCGCTAACCCTGGTCGACCCGAACGAAGGCACCGCTTTTGGGCGCAAGTCTTGGTCCAACAAGAAGACAACCGCTTGGAGTGCAGTCAACCGACCCGCGCTCCGCACGCACGGACACCAAGATGCATTGTCGGTGACCTGGCAAACAGGCGGGGTCCCCATCTTGGTGGATGTCGGACAGCCCATGTACGACATGACTCGGCCCGTTGCTGCATGGAGCAGCAGCCAAATTGCCCACAACACGGCCGTCGCCGCCGGACAGGAAAAGTACTTCTACCGGGGCGGTGAACTGCGCCATCGTGCGGTTGCTGGAGCAGACCTTGTCTCTATGAAACGCGAGACCCGCGACACCACTCAGCAGCGCCAAGCGTTGTTTGATGATCGTAGACGCACGCTTACTGTGGCCGACTCATCGAACCGGCGACTCACGCAGTATTGGCATTTCTCCCCGGACTGGAGCGCAGGTGCCGTCAACGGCAACCAAATCCAACTGACTCACTCCACCGGGCAGAAGCTAACGGTGACGACAACCAAGAAGGCCACGATCACGGTGACTAGAGGCAGCCTCGAGCCGTTCGGAGGTTGGTACGCCAAGGATTTCGACACACCTATCCCCACGACGCAGCTAGCGATCGCGGGTGGCAAAGCCATCGACACCCAGTTTGTTCTCGGCGAGGCTCCTGCCCCGGGGGTGGCAAAGATGACTCGGCGAAGTACCGAGTTGAACGGCAAGTTGAAATACCAGTGGCAGAACGCCAAGCAGGGCAAGACTGCGGCAGGCAAGAAAGTTCCCAAGATCACCGGATACCGCCTGCAGATGCAGCGCAAGGGTGAGCTGTGGCGAACCATCGACATGAATAGCCCCGCGAACAGACTGGCGAACATCGCCACTGACCTAGAGAACGGCGTCAAGCATCGCTTCCGAGTCGCAGCGCTGTCGAAGAAGGGCCAGTCCCTCTTTAGCAAGCCGACAAAGTGGGCGATCCCACACACCACTCCGGGTGCTATCGCAATGAAGCTAGGGCTAATCAAGGGCGAGGGGGCGAAACAAAAAGCCCAACTGAAGTGGCTCGCACCAGAGAATGACGGTGGCGCGAAGGTCACCGGCTATGAGGTAAAACTCAAGAAGGGTGATTGGCAGCGCAACAAGCGCACATCCACCAAGATCCTGATGCCGAAGAAGCGGCAGGTGCTGTGGATCAGGGCCGTAAACCGCGCTGGCGGTGGCGACGCGTTCAAGGTGAAACTCAAGCGGAACAAGGCGGGTGAACTGCTGGTCAATGGTGAAAATCTTGCACCACAGCCACCACCTGAACCCACGCCGGCGCCCACGGCACCCACACCGGCACCCACACCACCGCCGGCACCAGCACCGCCGCCGGCGGCTTAAATCTCTCTGAGCCTGGTCGGTGAGTTCCTCACCGACCAGGCTCGACCTAGGTATCCTCGAGGCGTGCCAATGACTGACGAATCACACGCGGGCCCGGTCTTCGTGATGGGTTCCATGGGTTCGGGGACCACGATCACCCGACTCATGTTGGATACCCACCCCAATTTGATGATCGCTCGGGAGACCGGCTTCATGCGGGCACTCATGGCGAACTACCACATACCTTTCTGGCAATTCGGTGACGTCTGGCTCGATCGCATCGACATGACCGAGGCGGAGTTGGATGAAGCGGTGCGTCGCTTCTACGACGATGTCTTCGGCAAGGCTGCTGCCAAACAAGGAGCTCGGCGCTGGGGCGACAAGACACCTTTCCATGTGCACCACATGAAAAGGGCGGCCCGGATATTCCCAGACGCTCAGTTTGTGGCCACAGTTCGCCACCCAGGAGCAGTGGCCAACAGCATGAAGCGATTTGGCTGGAATTGGAAGGCTGGCATCCGGACTTGGCTCAACAGTAACCAGGCAATGGTCGACAGCGGTATCGAACTCGGTGATCGCTTTTTTCTGATCCGGTATGAGGATCTCGTTTCGGACACTCGCGCCGTGATGGAAGAGGTGCTCGCTTTCCTCGGCGAACCCTGGGATGACCGGGTGCTCAGTCATCACGAACAACAATCCGGGCGCGCCGAAGGTGGAACACGAGCTGAGGAGCCCGTTGACACCGCTCGCATCGCTCGATGGGCCGACTCCGCCTCCCAGGTGCAGATGCGCCGCTTAAACACGAGGACAGCGGGCCTCGCACCCTTGTTCGGCTACCAGCCAACCGACCCACTACCTGCGGCACCGCTCAGCGACAAGACCGACGCAATCGGGATGACTGGGGTGCAACTCGGCCAAAAGTACCAGGAACTATCACCACCGCGGGTCGACTACCGACCAGCCTTCGAGAACCGGCTCTACACGCAGCTCAGCATGGCCGAGGAGCTGGAGCAAGCGAACCTGGCCGGGCGAGACCTGCGTCCCATCCGACAGCCATACCAAGCTCTCATCGACCAACTGGACACACCTTCGCGAACTATGCCTGCTCGAATCAGACGCCGGGTGTCTCGAATCATCAACCCCGATAGTTAACCGACCGCGCGAGTTTTGACCTCCGCCACCCACGTCTGGACGGATCCCGCAGCTAACTCAGTCCAACCACAAACGCCCCCGGGCACACCGGAGGCGTTTCTGCTTGGAGCGGGTGACGGGAATCGAACCCGCACTGTCAGCTTGGGAAGCTGAAGTTCTACCATTGAACTACACCCGCGTGGGGGCTGTGCGCAAACGTGTGCGCAACTCCAGCGTCAAGTATGCCCCATCATATTTGCGAGATTGAGCATGGCTTCGCCTCACGGCTGCGTTCCATCGCGTCACGTGGGCAGAAAAGTGCCAAAAGCGCCATCCAAGTAAGAAAACGGCGGCTTTGTGGTGCTGAAGACGCTCCGTTCAGGCTGCCTGGCCAATATTGACTGCACCTCTGGTGCGAGCAAGTTGGACCAAGTTCTTCGAGATCATGACGCCGTAGACTCGGCGGGCCTTCGATTGTCGGCTCCACGCTACGAGGCGTCTGTCCTCACGCATGGCATCCCACCTCGAGAAGACGGATTCGACGATGTTTCGATGACCCCTCTTGAGGCCAGTGCCCGCCGGATTGCCACCCCACGGCCTCATATAGCGAATTCTTTCCTGATGGTCATCGTCGCTTTCTCCCGGAGCGCGATGCCAAGGAATTAAAATGTCATGTTTCTCCATGACACCTACTCGAGCGGGCACGGTGACTTTTTCGTAGATGTAGTCACGTCGTGT